>JBATHN010000204.1:0-8312 GCA_049666885.1 Desulfobacterales bacterium | reverse complement strand
TGTTGTTTACCCTCCGAGAAAGACGGAAGACTTCAGAGCCTTTGTTGTCAATGGATCGCGGTAACCTACTACAGCTTCACCCTTGACGCCTGGCTCTGAAGCCTTCCGACTTTTGCAACGTTAGGGTTTAGTTAATGAAGAAGGCAGTGCGAACCACATTTCGTAAAGCCCTCTAGCTAAAACGAATACAAAGATCGCGCCGAAGAGACCTCCGCCGGGTATGTGCAACCAGAAAAAGGCCGGGGAGAAAAAGCCCTTCAGCCACATCGACGCAATGTCGATCCAGATACCTAAAAAAGGGAGGGCAACCAGCCAAGCACGCACGCCGGCTCCCATATCGAGAAAAACGACCACCGCGCCCATCAGGATGAATATCAAGCTCATACCGAATAAGTGAATATGGGTCCATTTCAGCGTCCAGACAAATTGTTCGCTTTTGTAGATCGGTTCCTCTGCTTTTTCCGCGGAACTTCCGGGCAGGCTGTCAAAGAGGTCGCCTCGCTCCTCTGTTTCCGGTCCGTCCTGGGTGGGCTCTGGTGTCTTGGGATTCGAATCAGATACGAAGAACGTTGGTATGACATCATGTATGACGATCTGCGCCAGAGCTCCTGCCATACCAACGGCCATTGTGAGCATAATGGCTGTCACCAGAACCTTGGCCGGAAGCGGAAATTGCTTCAGCGTCGGCCAGTTGTTCCCGCCTTCGAGTATTTTCAAATTGATGCCCTTCTGTCCAATCACTGTCTATTAAGAGAGCGCTGCGGTCTTGAAAACAAAGAATGCTACTCGCCTGTAAAATTAGAGCCGGCATACTCTCCCACTGCAGTAAAAAATATAAAGACCGTTTTCGGGTCGCCCTCGTCTCGATAAAAAGCCACGACCACTTCGGTGTCGTTTCCTTTCTGTCGGTGAGACACTTCGACTTTTTCGAGATCGGTTTCCCATGCCGGGTCCAGCTTCCGGCTGTCGATCAGCTTATCGTACAGCTCAGTCGCTTTCTTCAAGGCGGCTAAATGGGTGAATTCGCCCATCTCGTGCTCTTTGCCGCCGTGGGCGAAGACAACCGCCGCGGTAAATAATAGGATCAACAAAAGAAATAAACTCATTCGAATGGAGTTGTATTGAATGTGTTTGGTATAATAGCGAATCATTGGGGCTCTCCCATCTGATGATTTATGGTTCTTCGCTGACAGCTTGTAAAAAAAAGTGTTTAAACCTTAATCACAACCAGCGGATTATCAAGACGCTGCTGAAGGGCACGCAGGCATCTATGCTGATTTGATGTGCTTTAAGCCGTTTATCAATTCTGCAAAAAAGGCCAAATTCGGTGCGAAAACCGGCATGCTTCCGAAATTGAAACCGACTTGTGCCTATCGGGAATTCATTGAGGGGCAGCAGCTAGCTTTCAATATCCTTTTTCAAGTTTTCAAACTCTTCTTTTGAGATATCCCCTTTGGTATATCTTTTTTTCAGGATGTCCAGGGGCGTCTCACTCGGCTGCCCTCCCGATTCACCGGATTTTCTGGACTGCATGACAATGTAAACGATGAATCCGGCCAGGGCCAGAAAGATCAGCCACATAAAAATCCCTCCAAACCCAAAGTCCATCATGTGTCCGCCGCCGTAAGGCCCTGATTGGCCCATCGGATACCGGGTGCAGGACCAGAGAGAAAGAAACAAAAGGGGGCCGAGTATAAATGACATCTGCTTTATTTTTTTTATATTCATGTTCGTCTCCTCACCGGATCGGTTCATATGTCGATTCGACGCAGCCGCAGGGCATTGCCCACGACCGATACAGAGCTGAAGCTCATGGCTGCCGCGGCGATCATGGGAGAAAGCAACAGCCCGAAGACCGGGTAAAGCGCGCCGGCGGCGATGGGCACGCCCAGGGCATTGTAGATGAAAGCGAAGAACAAGTTCTCCTTTATGTTGCGCATGGTGGCCTTTGACAGAAGGCGCGCCCGCACGATGCCTCGAAGGTCTCCCTTGACCAGGGTCACGCGCGCGCTTTCCATGGCGACATCCGTTCCCGTGCCCATGGCGATGCCGACCTCGGCCTGGGCCAAGGCGGGGGCATCGTTAATGCCGTCCCCGGCCATGGCTACGATGTGACCCTCCTTTTGAAGACTCTTGACTGTTTCGGCCTTGTCCTCGGGCAGGACTTCGGCCACGAAATCATCGATACCCAACTTGTCGGCCACGGCTTTGGCGGTGGTGCGGTTGTCGCCGGTCAGCATGATGACTTTCACATTTTCCGCATGAAGCCGATCGATGGCCTCCGGTGTCGATTCTTTGATGGGGTCTGACACGCTCACCAGGCCGGCGGCCTTGCCGTCCACGGCGACAAACATGGCGGTTCTGCCTTGACTTCTCAGCTTTTGCGCCTCGCCCTCAAGCGGCCCGACCTCAACTTGGAATTCTTCGAGCAGCTTGGCATTGCCCAGTAGGACCTGCTTGCCGTCCACGCGCCCGGAAACACCCTTGCCGGTGTGGGAGGCGAAATTTTGAGGTTCCATCAGTTCGATATCCCGCTCGCCGGCACCCGCGACGATTGCTGCTGCCAAGGGGTGTTCGCTGCTCTTTTCCAGGCTGGCGGCCAGCATCAGCAGCGTCCGTTCGTCGGTTGGTTCCACCGCAACCACATCGGTCAGCTTCGGCTTGCCCTCGGTGAGAGTGCCGGTTTTATCCACGACCAGCGTGTCCACTTTGCGCAGGATCTCGATGGATTCGGCGTCCTTGAACAGAACCCCGACGGTGGCACCCTTGCCGGTGGCCACCATTATGGACATGGGCGTGGCCAACCCGAGCGCACAGGGGCAGGCAATGATCAGGACGGAGACCGCGGCGATGAGCCCATAGGCCATCCTTGGTTCAGGCCCGATCAGCGACCAGACACTGAAAGCCAAAACTGCAACCCCGATGACCACCGGTACAAAATAGGCGGCTACGATGTCGGCCAGTTTCTGTATGGGAGCCCGACTGCGTTGCGCTTCGGCGACCATCTGGACAATCTGGGAGAGCACGGTCTCGGCGCCGACCTTTTCGGCTTCCATCACCAAAGCGCCGGTGGTGTTGACCGTGGCGCCGATCACCCGTTCCCCTTTTTTCTTTTCCACCGGAACGGGTTCACCGGTGAGCATCGATTCATCTACGTTGCTCGATCCATCGAGCACCACGCCGTCCACCGGAATTTTCTCTCCGGGGCGAACCCGCAGCTTGTCGCCTTCCTGAACCTGGTCCAGCGGTACATCCTCTTCGCTGCCGTCCGCGTTCATTCGACGCGCCGTCTTGGGTGCCAGCCCGAGCAAGGCCTTGATGGCCGCTCCGGTGCGGCTGCGGGCGCTCTGCTCCAGCATTTGACCCAAAAGAACGAGGGTCACGATTACGGCGGCGGCTTCGAAATACACGGCAACGGTTCCCTCTTCCGACCGAAACGCGGCCGGGAAAATATCGGGCAAAAACACCGCCACCAAACTGTAGATATACGCCACGGCGGTACCCAAGCCAATGAGGGTGAACATGTTCAGGTTCCAGGTGATGACCGATTTCCAGGCCCGCACATAAAAGATCCAGCCGCCCCAGAGCACCACCGGGGTGGCCAGAATGAATTCTCCCCAGGGCAGCAGTTTGGGGCCGATGACGTTTTCCAAAAACCCCAAACCCAGGACATCGCGCATGGCGATAAGAACCAGCGGAAGCGACAGTACGGCGGACACCCAGAAACGGTTGCGCATGTAAATATATTCCTGGTTTTCTTCCTCCCCGTTCGATACGGTGCGAGGCTCCAGCGCCATCCCGCACTTGGGGCAGTCTCCCGGCTCGCCGCGCACGACCTCAGGGTGCATCGGGCAGGTCCATTCGGTCTTCTGCCCGGTCACCTCCGGGGTTTCAGGCTCAAGGGTCATTCCGCATTTGGGACAGTCTCCCGGGGCTTCCTGCCGGACTTCCGGATGCATGGGGCACGTGTAGGTCAGTCCTTCGGTTTCGCCGGAATCGGCCTCGGAATTTAGATATTTTTCGGGGGCAGCCTCAAATCTTTCCCGGCAGTTTCGGCTGCAGAAGTAGTATTGACTGCCTTTGAACCCACACGCAAAGACACTGTCCGCATCGGAAACCTCCATGCCGCAGACCGGGTCCCGGTGATTTTCCTGCGCTTCTTCATTATTTGAAGAAACGCTTCTTTCATTCTTAAGCATGACATTACCTCGTTACATTATGACAGCCAACGCCGTTTGGGCTCACAGAATAGTGGAGTCAGCAAGACTGAAGATCTCCATTTTTTGATCCATTGCGGACATGGATTTCATCATTTTAAAATTGACGATGACACCAAATATAAAAATAGGAATATAAATTGGAACGGCCGTCCGGAATGGTAAAAATAAGAACAAGACCAAAGCAGATACCGGCGAAAACATAATGATCATCATTTCCACTGCTATCTCACTTTGGGATTCCCTTACTCCCCAAGACACTTTTGCCCGATGGCCTGGTTGATTACGGTTTTCAGTTCATTCAGATGGAGCGGTTTGTTCAATACTGCAACAGCACCATACAGCAGGGCTTCTGCGACAGCCGCGCCGTTACAATAGGCCGTCATCAGAATCACAGGTATACAATGATCAAGATTTTTAATTTCAAACAAAGCATCGAGACCGGAAAGCGTTTTCATGCGAATATCCATCAGGACGAGTGCATAATAGCTGCTTTGAATCATTTGCAAAGCGGTTCCGCCGTCATCGGCTTTATCGGTGAAATAGCCCCAGTTTCCGAGCACGCATTCCAGCATGAAGCGGTGGGAGGGGTCGTCATCGACAATCAATATTTTTTCCCTATTATTCATAGCCCGCGTCCGGCGGCATCAGAGATATTTCACGCCAATGCCGAATCGAAAGCCGGAGTCTTCGGCAACCGGTCGACACCACCTGACTTGCGCCAGGGTGGTCGTGCGAAGTTGCCCCGAACCGTCGTTGCATCGCTTGGGTGATGAGATGTTTTCGGCTCGGATATAAATTGTGGCTCCCGGTTGCAACGAATGGTTGGTCAAGATGTGCACGCCGTTGCTGCTGAAGTTGCCGACTTTAGAAGTATTATCGCTACAATTTTTGATACTGAAAGGTGAGAAAATGATCGATGCGCTTTCTGTACAGCGTTTCTCATCTCTTTTTTCCATCTTTTGATCCTCTTCTGTGCTATGTTTTATGCGTTCTGTGATTTGAGAAAATGGCCCCTTCCGTTTGGCTTGCCGATCAGGACCCGATCGACAATCTTGTCGGTGTAATAGCGGCCGGCATTTTTCAGCCGCATCAATTCACACTCTCGATGGGCTCTGCTTTCATAGCGCTGCTCAGTATGCGGACCGCATGGCGCCGCTGTTCTTGTCGACCAGGATTTTGTCGACCATGGAGTTGTCCTTGGTGACGATATCGGCCTCAAATGAGCTGCCGTCATCGGTGATCTTTCCCAGTTTCAGGTTCGGATTGCCGGTGGACTGCAGGTAATTTTCCACCATAGACCGTGCCTGCGCTTTGTCGATCGGCTGTTGAGGCAGCGACTCCCCCCCGTTAGGGAACTGTCGAGAGGGTTCGGAACCGTATCCCGGTCCCATCATTCCCTGACCCATTCCGTAGCCGCCCCCCATCATGCCGGGGCCCATGCCGTAACCGTCATTCCCATAGCCCCTGTTTTCGTTCGGATCATTTCTCGATCCGTTTTGATACTGGGAGCCGTATCCCTGCCCCCAGCCCATGCCGGAACCCATACCGCCGCCCATCATCTGGGCGTCGGCGTTTGCAAAAACAAAAACAAGGCCCGCCATTAGTACCAATGCCAAACCAACCATGACTTTATTCATTTCCGTCTCCTTTCGAGGATTTCATTGCTCGGCTGCTTTTCAATCATATCGACCGAGTTTCATTTGGATCACTTCGTTTAAGTAGTGCAATTAGAATGCCATTAGCATAATCATTTTAAATGATTATATTTTTCTTGAAACGCGGTCCTTGAAGGCATAGAATCTCATCAGTCTGTGCGTAATTAATACACGGAAACGGCGTTGGAAGGACCGTAAGTGAGAATTTTTTTCGCGGTCCGGAAGCTGTCGTGCAAGTGCCAAACCATAGCTTTGATGAAACCCTGATCCGTACTTGCCCTGAATGACGATAGAATAACCCTCCTTAAATGACTGGCTACAGCAGCTTGACAATTGATCCTTCAGGGGGTGGCACGCGGGGTGTTTGATAACAAATCAACACGTCAGATCTGCATCTGATCAGATTTTTTCATGCAAATCATCAGACATAAAAAATTGTATCTGCCGGCTTTTTCCATCATAGCAGTTGTTGTGCTGCTGATTTTGCTTGTCGCCGTTCTGACCTATCGTACGCTGGATCATCAAAGAAAAACCGCTCTGACATTTCTTCACAGTCAGGGCGTCACCCTGCTGCATGCCTTGGAGGCGGGTGCGGTGACCGGGATGCTGATGCCGATGTGGAACGAAGACTCCGTGAAGACCCTGATCCATGTAATCGGCAAGAATAAGAATATCGCCTATATCTACATATATGATCAATCCGGGGCTGTTATCCATGCATCCGGTATTTCGGAGGGAGAGACTCGGGCAGGGTGGCGCCCTGAGCTGAAAAAAGATGATCAGGTGGTGGCCCGTTTGCGAACCTTGGACAGCGGCTCGCAGGTCTATGAACTGGCCAAGCGTTTTTCTCCGGAATCACCCGTTTCGACGGGAAAAGCCTATCATATGATGGACCGAGGCGTTGTCAGACAGTTTACAGATCACCATGCCGGCAACACCGTGGTTCTGGGAATGAGCATGGAGGAAGTCGAATCTGCTCATCGTTCAGACGTTGAGCATGCCGTTATCATGGCGGTCACTCTCCTATTGCTGGGGTCCGGGGCGCTCTTTTTCACCTTCGTCATCCAGAATTATTACCTGGTGGATAAAGCCCTCAAGCAAAGCCGCGACTACCTGCAGCAGGTCATTGCTAGCATGGCCAATGGCATGATCAGCATCGACAACTTAGGCAGAGTCACCGCCTTTAACGATATGGCTCTCGATCTGCTCGGCCTGAAAGAGTCAGAGGTTAAAAGTATCGATTTAAACTCAATCATTGATTTTCAATCCTCTGGCATAAACGAGACGCTCACCGAAGGGGCAACTTTTGTGGAGAAGGAGATCGTGTACAACAGAGGAGCCGAAAAGGTTCCACTGGCCTTGAGCGTTTCGCCAATATTAGAAGAAAAAGCTCGCTCTACGGGAGCCGTCATCATCATATGGGATTTAACGGAAATCAAGCGGTTGCAGGAAAAAGTGCGGCGGTCGGAACGGCTGGCGGCGATCGGGGAGCTGGCGGCCGGCGTTGCCCATGAGGTTCGAAATCCGCTGAGTTCGATTCGCGGATTTGCCCAGTTTCTGGGACATGTTCTGGAGGACAAACCTGAAGAACGTGAATACGCCGAAATAATGGTTAAGGAAGTGGATCGGATTAACAACGTGGTGACAAACCTGCTCTCGTTTGCACGGCCCGTCAAACCCGATTTGGTCCTGACGGATTTGCCCAAACTGCTGGATCATACGGTACGTTTGGTGGAAGAAGATGCCCGATTGCGGAAGGTAAACATCCGGTTGTCGACATCCAACGGCTTGAAGAAGATCTATGTGGACGGCAACCAAATCACCCAGGTCATGCTCAATCTTATTCTGAATGCATTGCAGGCTGTAGAATCTGGGGGGAATATAGACGTCGGAGCACGTGCCATTGATTCCAATTTGCTGAGACTTAGTGTAGAGGACGACGGCCCGGGCATTCCACCTGGTAATGCAAATAAGATATTCGATCCTTTTTATACGACCAGGGAAAAGGGTACCGGTCTGGGTTTGGCCATCGTTCATATGATCGTGGAGAATCACGGAGGTGAAATCAACCTTGTGAGCCCTGTTCCCGGAAAGGTCAAAGGCTGCCGCATAACAATCGACCTGCCGGTTAGCACCGATAATTCAGGTTCGCATAATGAGCCGAAAACTTCTCTACCATCCCAGCCAGGTAAAATGTCGAAGGAAAAAGGATGACGCCTAAAATTCTGATCGTCGACGACGAAACGGCCCATTGTCAGATGCTCGAAGCCGTGCTGAAAGCCGAAAAATATGCAACGCAGCGTGCGCAGGACGGACAGTCGGCGATTGAAGCGGTGAAGGAGCGGTTTTACGACCTTATTCTCATGGATATCCGTATGAATCGAGTTGGCGGTATAGAGGCATTGGAAAAAATCAAGGAAATCAGCCCCGATATACC
>JBATHN010000203.1:0-1595 GCA_049666885.1 Desulfobacterales bacterium | reverse complement strand
ATCGTGTCGTCAATCGGCCTTTCGGTGGGGTATGTGGTCTGGTTGATTCGGGGCGGCCTGCTGCTCAGTTCTCTGCTGTCCTCCCTGCCGGCCTGGCAGATCCTGGATCCGCTGCCGATTTTGGCGCGCAAAAAAGACGACGACCATTCCGAAGACGAAGAATCCCTGGAATCCATCCTGGACCGGAAACCACCTGAGCCAAAACCGAAAAAAGAATCGGCAGACGCATCATCGGATGCCGAGGAGAAGAAGCGATAGCGTATGAAAAGATTGAACGTCAAATACCGGGTCGTCCTTGGGCTGGTCGGCATAACGGTCAGCCTCGTCATGCTGGCCTCTTTGCTCGGCATTGTTCCGGACAGAGCCAGCGCCGTGCGGGAGGGTCGTGCCGCTTTGGCAGAGGCCATCGCCGTGCACGGCACATCGGTCGTGATGTCGACCGATGCTCAGCGCCTGGCAACCGACTTCAAGCTGCTGGCCGATAGAAACGCCGACCTGCTGACGCTGGCTCTGCGCCGGCAGGATGGGTGGGTGCTGGTCGCCACCGAAGACCACGCCGACAACTGGCAAGAGATGAGCGGCGAGTATTCAAAGGATGCGCAGGTCGTGGTTCCCATATGGGCCGGAGAACGCAAATGGGGGCAGCTGGAGCTGCGATTCAAGGCGCTCGACGGGGGCGGCCTCAAGGGAGTAATTCAAAATCCGTTGGTTCGGATCGCACTGTTCATGGGGACGCTCTGCTTTATCGCCTTTTACTTCTATCTCGGTAAAGTGCTTCGCCAACTGGATCCGTCCAAGGCCATACCCGGCAGGGTGCGGTCCGCCCTCGACACGTTGGCGGGCGGACTGCTGGTGCTCGATCACAAGGAGCAGATCGTACTGGCCAACAAGTCATTCGCGGCCCGGCTCGGCAAGGCGCCGGAGGATCTGCTCGGCATCCGCGCCGGAGATCTGCCGTGGATCGACACAGACGACAACACAATCGAAAAGCGCGATCGCCCGTGGGTGCAGGCCATAGATCTGGGTGAGGTCCAAACCAACCGGATTCTCCGATTGCGGATTTCGAGCAGCGAGAGGCTCACCTTCAGTATCAATTGTTCGCCGGTGCTGGGTTCCGGCGGGAAATATGCCGGCGTGCTGGTCAGTTTCGACGACGTGACGCAGCTGGAGAAAAAAGAGATCGAACTGCGGCAGTCCAAGCAGGAGGCCGAAACAGCCAACCAGGCGAAAAGCGAATTTCTCGCCAACATGAGCCACGAAATCCGTACCCCCATGACGGCCATCCTCGGCTTTACCGAGATCCTGAAACGGGGCTACGGCAGGAACCCGAAAGACAGCCTCAGATACCTCGACACCATTCACTCCAGCGGCAAAAATCTGCTCGAGCTGATCAACGACATCCTGGATTTATCAAAAGTGGAGTCCGGTCGTCTGGAAATGGAAGCGGCCTGGGCCGAACCTCATCGGATCATCCACGAGGTGCTGAATGTTCTGGGCATCAAGGCCCATGAAAAAGGCGTTGCCCTTCGATTCGAGGCAAAGAGCGCGCTGCCGCAGCAGATCAAAACCGATCCGGCGCGCTTCCGCCAGATCAT
>JBATHN010000202.1:0-3418 GCA_049666885.1 Desulfobacterales bacterium | reverse complement strand
TTTCCTTGTCGTTCTGCACCACGGCGATGATCGACTGCAACGCCAGGGCATCGCTGAAGTTCGGATCGATACGCAGCGCCTGGTCGATATCGGCGTTGGCCTCATCCACACGACCGACGGAGAGCATCTGCGAAGCCCGATAGGCAAGAAAGCGGGCATCGTCTGCCACGCCAACGGGTGTTTCGCCCGGAGGCCAATAGAGTACCGGCGGATAGTAGAGGGCCCACTGCACGGCATCCCGGGGTCGCGCCACAACAGTCAGTACCGGTGCCCTTCCGGCTTCAACCACTGTCGATTGATCGCTCGTGACAGTCAGGCTCCCGGCCTGGTTTTCCGCCAGAACCGTCCCTTCGAATACCGACATAAAGGCCTGGCGTTCCTCGACCCGGATGAAAAACTCAGTGCCTCTGACACCGAAGATGGCATATCGCGATTTGACATTCAGTTTGCGGGTGCCCCTGCTGAAAAAGAGGGCCGCTCCCTTGAGCAGGTCGACCAGGTTCGTCCGATCTTCGTCCACGCCTTCGAGGGTGATCGTCGTGTTCTCATTGATGCGCAAAACGGACTGGTTCGCCAGGGCGAGTTCTGCCCGGCTGTTATCAAGAACCCGGATGGTGTCCCCGGGACACAGCGCGTCGTTTAGTTTAACCGGCTGCCACTGCGTATCGTTCGCCTTTTGAAATTCTACGGTTCCCTGCACGGAAACCATTTTACCAATGGGTTCGTCGCAATTTTCCGCGATAGCGAAAAAAGGCTTCACCGAAGAAATCAAAACGATTAAAAGTACATAATGGCCAACACGAAGGGGGGAGATTCGCTGCATACCGCCCGCTCCTTGATATTTACGGCCCGGGTGAGTGGCCTAAAATGGCCTGCCTGCGACGTGACGACGCCGCGATGAGCCAGCAGTTGATAGAGTAAGCCCTTTTTAATTCTGCTTGTTTGAAAAGATGGATTTGGAATGAGGATAGGTAGAATACAGTATCAGGATGATACCAAGTTGAGAAAGCCGTTGAGATTCAGCTTGAACTAAAAAAATGGATATAAAATGACGATGATAGTTGTCAAGGGATTTTTAGGGCAATAGATCATTGAAAATCAAGGCACTTTGTAAAAGATTTTTTGTCATCCCTTATGTTCACATATATTAGACGAAAAGGAAAGTTTACAGTAAATACCTTATTATGGGGTTGGCAGTGATGATCGATCACTCAATGAATGAGCTAACGGTAAATTTGAGTAACAAAAAAGAGGAAAAATTTTGGCAAAAAATCAGGAAAAAACAAAAAAGGGGCAAGCATAAACGATGCTAACCCCTTCTTATTATTTGGTGGGCCGTATTGGAATCGAACCAATAACCTACTGATTAAGAGTCAGTTGCTCTGCCTAGTTGAGCTAACGGCCCGGCAGGGTTCGTTTGGTATCAACTTTGACCACGGGTGTCAAATTATTTTTGGCGTGTTTGGTTGAATTTCAGAACCTGTGGGTTTGACGTTTGTATTACCATTTATCTTTCTGCTTGCGCTGCTGGCGGCGATCCTTCTTCCAGTCCTGCTCCCTGTGCTTCCTGGCGGGGTCGTTTTTACGGCTAGCCGGGTCGAACCGGCGTGGATCGAGCACGAATGTGCCGGCATCATGGCGGGACGCTCTCTCGGGCTCCACCGCCGGTTTTGCGGCAACTGGTTTTTCCTTGGGCAGCGGCGGACCGGTGAAGCAACCGGATGGAATGGCATCGGCGAGGTAGATCAGTTCACCGAAACGCAGAAGGGCGATGCCGTGCGTCAGTGCCTGTTCGACGTTGACGGTCAGGAGCACCGGGTGCGGATCGCGGCGCTTGCCGATTCTCAGCGCCAGGTCGGGGGAGGCCGCCAGCACGACTTTTTCCCCTTCGGCGGCAGCGATGCCTTTCTCCAGTACCACGAAATAAGCACGGCGTCTGATGCAGGTGTAGAGCAACTTTGGCGGCCCGTCCACCGGTTGCGGAACAGGGAGATGTTCCCGAAATCGTGCCCGCACGCGATTGTCGTTTATTTCAATCTCCGGGGCCGGTTGGGTCAGCACAATCTCGTCGATGTGAGAGCGGCGCACATAGCGCCAACCGTCCTCTTCGTTTATCGCTTTGAGCAGATCTTTTAATTTAACCCAGCCGTCTGCTTCCGGCACGAGACCGAATTCGTCCGGTCGGCGGCCGAGCACATAGACGATGAATTTTTCGAGTCTTCTGGTGGATTGCTGCGGATTCATGTGTAGACTGAAAGCGTCATTTCGGTACCTTATCGGCGGTCGATGTCAGGCGGCGGTTTGTGTTTTCCGAACCCACTGCTTGACCGGTTTTTCGGCATCTGATATCTGTAGACCGCCGCGGATTTGCGGTGTTCTCACTATACGGTTAAAATGTCAACCGTTTTTTGCGGTCGTTTTTATCCCGATACGAGCGGCAGACCATTTTTTCGGTGGAATCGCAGCCGGTTGAAGATAGCCGCCCGGAGAAGGTGCTGGGCGAGAGGGAAAGGATGAAAAAAATGAATTTTCAGCGGTCGGAGCTCCTTTATCAAGAGGCATTGGCCTGCATCCCGGGCGGCGTCAACAGCCCGGTTCGCGCCTGCAAATCGGTCGATGCCGACCCGCTCTTTATCGACCGTGCAGAGGGCAGTCGGGTCTTCGACGCCGACGGAAACGCCTACATCGATTACATCGGCTCTTGGGGGCCGATGATACTGGGGCACCGCCATCCGGAGGTCATCCAGGCGATCCGGGATGTGCTCGAACGGGGCACCAGTTTCGGCGCCCCGACAGACCTCGAAGTCGAGCTGGCCCGAATGGTCATCGCGGCCGTTCCCTCAATTGAGATGGTGCGCATGGTCAACTCCGGCACCGAGGCCACGATGAGCGCCGTGCGGCTGGCACGCGGCATCACCGGGCGGGAGACGATCATCAAGTTCGACGGCTGCTATCACGGCCATGCCGATTCGCTGCTCGTCGAGGCCGGTTCGGGAGTCGCCACCCTGGATATTGCGGGGAGCCCGGGCATTCCGGCTGCCTTTGCGGCCCGCACCTTGTCCTTGCCGTACAACGACCCCGACACGATGCGCGAGGTCATGCAGGCGAAGGGCGACCAGATTGCGGCGATCATCGTGGAGCCGGTGGCCGGCAACATGGGTCTGGTGCCGCCGGCGGACGGTTTTCTTGAGTTGCTGCGGGAGCTGACGCAGAAGCATGGTGCGCTGCTGATCTTCGACGAGGTCATGACCGGCTTCAGGGTCGCCCACGGCGGTGCGCAGGCCCTCTTCGGAATTACACCGGATCTCACCTGCTTCGGCAAGATTATCGGCGGCGGGCTTCCGGTAGGCGCTTACGGCGGCCGGCGCGAGCTCATGGCGCACATTGCGCCCCAGGGGCCGGTTTACCAGGCCGGCAC
>JBATHN010000201.1:0-8502 GCA_049666885.1 Desulfobacterales bacterium | reverse complement strand
CAAATTGCAAACTTATTTTTTGCCGGGGCCCTTATATCAGGCGCTCTGGTTTCCAAGTGTGCGGGGACGAAAAGCGCTTACCGTGCGATCCTGGCTGAGAAAAATACCCGTTAGTATCAGGAGAGCCGCCAGATACTGAGTCGGTGTGAACTGCTCGCCCAAGATCAGCCAACCCAGAAGAACCGAGAAAAACGGAATCAGGTTCACAAAAGCGGACGCCTGGCTGACCGGGATACGGCTGACGCCGAAATTGTAAAGTCCGTAGGCCCCAAAACTGATAAACGCCCCGAGATAGATGATGGCCAACGTGCCGCCGAGATCGAACTGCAAAGGTAATCGGGTCGACGGCAGAAACAAAATCGGAAAATAAAAAAGGCTGCCGACGAAGGCCTGAAAAGCGGTCAGCAGTAAGGGACTATAGCGTGCGGTGAGTCTTTTGAGTGTAATGTTGTAACCGACGGCGCACACCATGGCGATAAACTCGAGAAAATTGCCCAGAGGAGGATTGGGTGCCGACGATGATGCTGCGCCGCTCAAGCTCATCCAGACGGCGCCGCTGATGGCCAGAGCAAAGCCGAGCAGCGTCTTGAGGGTAATGGTTTCTTTCAGAAATACCCGGGCGGCCACGGCAACCATCAGTGGCAAAAGGGCTGAGATCATACCGGCCTGCGAGGCGGCCGTGTTTTCTATTGCCTTGGCTTCGAACAGAAAATAGAGACAGGGTTCGCAAAAAGCCATGAACAGGATCGGTTTCCAGTCTCCCCGGTAAAAGGTGACGGCCCGCAATCGGGGAATGAAGAATAGGAAACAGAAGCTGGCGACCAGCATGCGGCCGAATATCACCACCATCGGATGATAACTGCGGAAAGCGAGTTTCAAAACGATAAACGAACTGGCCCACAGCACCATCGCCATGACAAGTCCGGCAAAGGGAAGCCAGTTTGACCGAGTTTGAATCACGGGGCACCTTTATTGCCGCATTTGAAAATTTGCCGATAGTTCCTATAGGGCAAAGCGAGTCTCCTGTCTACCGAAGGATAAAATTTCGCCTTTTACCACGATTCACGATAAAATAAAACCGCAGTTCGAAGGCGAAAACAAGAACGACTGGCCTTACGTTCTATCGCGGGCACACGGTGCTTGACGCCTCCGAATCCGGCAGCTAATATGGCGCCGTAAACACTCCTTACCGTTACACATAATAAGCGGCGTTCACATTGATACGGTCGTAATCATTGCGGACGGTCGACTGGAATGGATTCGATAAAATCGAAAGGAAGGCCCAATCAATGGCTCAGACATCCTCATCTTTATCAACCAGAGAATTTTCCGAACTGACAGGGATTGCCGTCTCAACCGTCAATCGACTGTTGCGGGAAGGGAAGATCAAAGGGGTGAAAACCGCCGGGAAGTGGAAAATTGACAAGAGTGAACTGACGGCTAAGGCAATTCAAGCCATCCTGAAACCGTCGAATAAGGGGGTTGCATCCGGTAAAACCGATCGGATGGTTGCTAAGAAAGACAAAGCGCGGAGGTCGGTGGTCCCCACAGGCGGTCTTTCAACCACCGTAGACACAAAAGCAGCAACCTCTGGTACCTCACCCGACGGCGCTCGGACTTATTCTGTGACAGAATTTAGTGGCTTAACATACCTGACCGAATACGGCGTGCTCGAATTCCTGAAAAAAGGACGTTTGCAGGGGGTAAGGGATGAAGAAGGCCAATGGCGACTGGGCGCCGAAAACCTCCAAAACCCTAGTATGCGCCACCTGACCCGTTGACAGACTCCCGGCCGATCATTTCGTAGGTGCCTTTGAAAAAGGCAGCGCGGCGTTCAAGCCCTCGATGATATGCTGTTCCTGCCGGTTGATCTCGTCGATGTTCCCCCGCATGATCTTAGTCAGGCTCGGATCGTAGAATCGGTGCAGGCTATGGTTGGCCACCGCTTCGAATCCGCGTCGAACTTTGTGCGGCGAGCCGGCGCCGGGATCGAAAAGACCGACCCCGTGACGGATCGCCCACTCAATCGGGCTGTAATAGCAGGCATTGAAATGCAGGTGATTTATTTTTCTAGCACATCCCCAATAGCGCCCGTACAATCGATCATTTTTGGTCATCAAGAAAGAAAGGCCTACGGGGAGTTCGTTTTCTGGCCCGTCAAAAGCCGCCATCAGCAACAAACGGTGGCGGAACCGATGGTGCAGGCCTTCAAAAAAGGCCTTTGTTAAGTATTTGCAGCCCCATGGACCGTATTGATCATTGGTGCGGCTGTAATAGGTGTACATCAATGGAAAGAATTGGCGGGGAATCTCCGCGTCGGTCAACGGCTTTATGTAAATTCCGGCACGTTCAGTTGTCCTGCGCTCACGGCGGATGTTTCGTCGCTGATTGGTATTGAATATCGCCAAATAGTCCTCGAAAGAGTGAAAGCCTCTGTTTTTCCACGCATAACTTTGATGCCGCCAGGCGATGAACCCCAGCGACTCCATTTGCGCCTTCCAATCCGGATCGACGAACAGAAAACTGCAGCCGACGATTTTGTTGGTGTAGCAGAAGGAATCGATGGCGTTGACCATCAACCGCGTCACCTGAGCGGCATCTGCGCTGGGATCGATCAGGAAACGGTAACCGACCACCGGTGAGAAAGGACTCATCCCGACCAGCTTGGGATAGTAGCGAATTCCGAGACGTTGCGCCAAGTGGGCCCAGGCATGATCAAACACGAATTCACCGTCGCTGTGACCCTTTGCGTACAACGGGGCGGCACCGACGAGGCGATCCCCCGACCAGACCGTCAGATGCACCGGCAGCCAGCCCGTTTCCGCCCGCACACTGCCTGAATCTTCAAGCAGATGCAGCCATTCCCACTCCAGCAGCGGGGTTTTCAGCGGCAGCGCGAGCGCATTCCATGCCGACCGATCAATGTCGGACATGCGCGATTTCCATGCAATCGAATAGGCCGGGCCGGGTTCGGCTTTGGTCGCTTTGCGAGACAACATGATTCACCATCGGACTTGCAGTCCAGATCAGAAAAGCGCCTCTGCCCGCTAAGGGCATTTAATGAAACCAGTAATGGGGATAAGTTAGGTATCACCGAATTCCTGTCAAGCAAGCGGATTGAAAGGGCAGTTGGAATGGGCCGACGGTAGGTGCCATGGCAAAGTACCACAGGGATCGCGCCGCCGCCGATTGTCTCGCAAAACGGTGTGGGGATGAAGTTCAGTGAGGAGCGGCATCCTTAAAATTTTTCGATGATTTTTCCCTTGTCGATGAAGGCGGCTATGTCGTCGCGGGTATTCAGCAAAACCGTCATTGCCCGGGCAAGCTCATCGAATACCGGGTCTTCTTCTCCCAGCCACTCCCGCGCCTCCCTCATTATCTGCTCACCGCTTTCAAGGAATCCATCGATGCGACTCAGGAGGGTCTTGCGCTTTTGGTGTTTTTCTTTTTCTTTTGTGATGACCGGCATTAGACGCTGGATCGAATATTCGACCAACGCGTCGCGGGGGGTCCGAAAGTTCACCGAGGCCAGTTCCAGACTATTGAGTGTCCGGCGGCTGAGAACAAATGTTTTTTGGACGCGACTGGGTTCGTCGAACTTCGTTGTCTGGACTTCGCGCGCAATGACTTCCAGCGCCTTGATATCGTCCACCAGATGATCGAAAAGTGACTTCTGTTTGATACCCAGGTGAATCGATACGGCACTCATGGTTTCAATGGCTTTGGCCGTCAGTTTGAAAGTGGCCCGCACCGACTGCCGACCCCGCAGGTCCCGGGAAGACGGTTGTGGCAACATGTCGTCGTGGAGCTCGTTTTTATGGTTTTCATCTTTCATTTCCAAAATCTCCCCTGGTCCGATGATGACGACAAATTGGCAATTACTCGGTAAATTTTATAGTTTAAGTAATAAAATATTAACTACAATTATTTGATTGTCACCATGATATTTGTATTTAACAGAGTATCCGGCAAATTGACAGAAAATTCCATTAGAGAAGGGCGGCGATGGCCGACCGCCGCCCTTTACATTAATTGACTTCCTCGTATTCCGCTTCCACGACCTCCTCGTCTCGGCTTGAGGCAGATGGATTGGATTGCGAACTGCTCCCTTCCGTTGTGCGGTCTTGACCGGTTCCAGCAGCCGTTGATTGCTGATAAACCCCCTCTGCAAGCCGCTGAGAAGCGTGGCGTAATTCTTCGGTCAGCCGTTTGATGTCGCCTGGATCCGCGCCGTCCATGGCCCGTTTCAGTTTGTCGATAGCCTCTTCGACCCGTGCTCGATCGTCCGCACCGGTCTTGTCACCCAACTCCACGAGTGACTTTTCGGTGGCGTGGATCAAGGCGTCGGCGGTATTGCGGGCCTCCACCCGATCACGCTTGAGCTGGTCTTCTTCAGTATGCAGTTCGGCCTCTTTGACCAGCCGGTCGATGTCTTCCCGGCTGAGACCGGAAGAATGGGTGATCTTGATCGACTGCGCCTTGCCGGTGGCCTTGTTGGTGGCCGAAACCTCAACGATGCCGTTGGCGTCGATGTCGAAGGCGACCTCGATTTGCGGAACGCCCCTGACTGCGGGTGCAATCCCCGTCAGTTCGAAGCGGCCCAGCGTTTTGTTGTCGATCGCCATTTCACGCTCACCTTGCAGCACATGGATCGAGACCGCCGGTTGACTGTCCTCGGCCGTGGTGAAGGTTTCGCTCTTTCGGGCCGGTATCGTGGTGTTCCTTTCGATCAACTTGGTCATGACCCCACCCAAGGTTTCGATTCCAAGAGACAAAGGCGTGACATCCAGCAGGAGAACGTCTTTTACGTCACCTTTCAACACGGCGCCTTGTATGGCGGCCCCCAAAGCGACGACCTCATCCGGATTGACGCCTTTGTTGGGCATCTTGCCGAAAATCTTCTGCACGCGTTCCTGCACCGCCGGCATGCGGGTCATACCGCCTACCAGAACCACCTCGTCGATGTCGGTGGCCGCCAAACCCGCATCCTTGAGCGCCATGCGGCAGGGACCCTCCAACTTGTTGAGCAGGCCTGAGACCAGGTTTTCGAGTTTCGTGCGGGTAATCTTCAGGTTCAGGTGTTTGGGACCGTTGGCGTCGGCCGTGATGAACGGCAGGTTGACGTCGGTTTCGAAGGCACTCGACAGCTCCATCTTGGCCTTTTCGGCGGCCTCTTTTAGGCGTTGCAGAGCCATTTTATCTCTTCTCAAGTCGATGCCCTGATCCTTTTTAAATTCGTTGGCGAGGTAATCGATCAAGTGCAGGTCGAAATCTTCACCGCCAAGATGGGTGTCGCCATTGGTCGCCTTGACCTCGAACACACCGTCCCCTATTTCGAGGATAGAAATGTCGAACGTTCCGCCCCCCAGATCGAACACCGCGATCTTTTCGTCCCTTTTCTTGTCCAACCCATAGGCCAGTGAAGCCGCCGTCGGTTCGTTGATGATTCTCAGGACGTTGAGACCGGCGATTTTACCGGCATCCTTGGTCGCCTGGCGTTGGCTGTCACTGAAATAGGCCGGAACCGTGATGACGGCGTCGGTGAGCGGTTCTCCCAAAAATTCCTCGGCCGCCTTTTTCATATCGGCCAAAATATACGATGAAATCTCAGCTGGGCTGTATGCTTTGCCCTTGATATTAATTTGAACATCACCGTTGGCCGCCTTTTCTATCTTGTACGGCAGATTTTTAATATCGTTTTGCACTTCGGCTGCATCGTATCGTCTGCCGATCAACCGCTTGACGCCGAAAACCGTATTTTCTGGGTTGGTGATGGCTTGACGCTTGGCGATCTGACCTGCCAATCGCTCACCGCCGTCCGTAATCGCCACGATAGACGGCGTGGTTCGTCCGCCTTCCGGATTTGTTATAACCTTGGCTTCGGTTCCCTCCATTATGGCCACGCAAGAATTGGTGGTACCGAGATCGATTCCAATTATTTTATTCATTGAATAGTCCTCCTTGTACGGATAGAATCCTATAGGCTTTGAGATAAAGGTTTTGGGCTGCGTTATCGGTCGTCGGCGTATTTCAAATACAGCCTTCTCCCTCTGGCCTTGCCAAAACTTTTATCTCAAAGCCTATAGTAAGTCTTTGGTTGATCAAACAGGTCGAATTCACAAAGATACTTTTTAGTCAAATATAAATTTACTTTTCATTTTGTCAATAAAAAATAACATTATTTTTTAATAAAAATTTTATAAGTAATTGAAGGGTCAAATATTTTTTCGGCCAGGTGGAAATCATTTGAGACAGGCATGAGCTTGTTTTCATCAGCTGCGTGGTTAATGTGTCTCTTGATGGAATTGACATTCCGATATGGAGGAAAGGGGAACAATGCGAACGGTTTTTAGGTTCATCGGTCGGATATTTAGCACTTTCTGGGAAGGAGTGACCGTCCTTCGGGGGGTATTCCTAAATCTGTTTTTTATTGCGCTTGTCGTCATGGTGATCGGTTTTCTTTTTTCCGGCACTCAAGATCGTTTTCCATCGGGGGCTGCACTGGTATTGGCACCGGTTGGAAAAATCGTCGAGCAATCCACCGAAACGCTGCTTGCCGATCGTTTCTACGGCACGACAACGGGAGCCGAAACGGTTCTCAGAGACATTATCGATGGTATCGACACCGCCAGGAATGACCCGAAAATCAAAATCCTCGTGCTCGACCTCGAGAAACTGGAAGGGGCTGGAATCAGTCAGCTGCAGGAGATCGGTGAGGCCTTGAAGCGGTTTAAAGCCGACGGGAAAACCATCTTTGCCTTCGGGGAGAGTTACGATCAGCGTCAATATTATCTGGCCGCGCATGCCGATCGGCTTTACCTGCATCCTATGGGGCAGGTTTGGCTGAGCGGGTTGGGGATATACCGCCACTATTTCAAGAACGCCCTGGAAAAACTCCACGTCGAATTTCATGTTTTCAGAGTTGGGACCTACAAATCGGCCCTGGAACCCTTTATGCGAAACGACATGTCCGCGGACGACCGGGAATCCAACCAGGCCTGGCTGACCGTGCTGTGGGAGGCTTACACGACCGATGTGGCCGTCCTGCGCAGGCTTCCGGTTGAGCGAATCGACGAATACATCAACAATCTGGATGGCAAACTTGCCGAAGAGGGTGGTGATGCCGCCCGGCTGGCATTGAAGTCCGGTTTGGTAGACAACCTGAAAACCCGGGATGAGATCAGGGATGAACTCATCCGCTTGGTTGGAGAGGATGAAAACGGGGACAGCTATAAAAAGGTTGCGTTCGAGACGTATATTTCGAGCATGCTCCCAAAAGCGCGTGACCCTCGCACGGAGAGCAGCCGGGTCGGCCTGATTGTGGCCGAGGGTATTATTATGGCCGGAAAGCAGCCGGCCGGCCGGATCGGCGGCGAATCGACGGCAGAGCTGATCCGCCAGGCCCGCGAGGACGAGAAAGTCAAAGCCGTTGTGCTGCGCATAGACAGCGGCGGCGGCAGTGCCGTGGCTTCCGAGATTATTCGCCGCGAACTCGAATTGACGCGCGAGGCAGGTAAACCGGTCGTTGTCTCAATGAGTTCAATCGCCGCATCGGGTGCTTACTGGATTTCGGTGGCAGCCGACGAAATATGGGCCTTACCCACGACCATTACCGGCTCTATCGGAATATTTGCCGCCCTGCCCACCTTTAACAAAACGTTGAAGGCTATCGGGATCAACACGGACGGTGTCGGAACAACCCGTCTGTCCGGCGCTTTCGATCTCAGCCGTCCCCTCAATCCGTTGCTCGCCGATGCGCTGCAACTCCAGATTGAAAGGGGCTATAAACGGTTCATCGAACAGGTGAGCCAAGGGCGGAACATGTCCCTCGAGGCAGTGGAAAAAATAGCCCAGGGCCGCGTTTGGGCCGCTCAAACCGCCAAGGGCCTGGGTCTGATCGACAAATTCGGAGGGCTGGAGCCGGCCGTCGAAAGTGCAGCGAAACTGGCCAAGCTTGAGGAATACGACCTGATGGTCATAGAACAACCCCTGACGGCCAGGGAGCGCCTGGTCAAAAAGCTGAGCCGGCTGATCGGCATCATTATATCCGGCGCCAGGAGTCTCCGGGCGGAAAAGGTCCTCCACACTTTCGGGTCTGCAATGAATGATCGTGAAATTGAAGCCGCCCTTCAGATCGGGGATCCCGGCCGCGCATATGCGCTCTGTCTGGAGTGCGTGGCTCTCAGCGACTGACCGTTCACAAGACGAAGGAAAAATCCGATGAAATGTCCCCTTTGCCAAAGTAAGACCTTTTTCGTAAAAGACCCTGAAGACGAATACACCTACTTTAAATTCACGTGTTCCGATGGTGAGATTCTGTTCGACTCGGAAGTCGATGTCTCAGAGGTTCCGGAGGTTCATGACAAGACCGAGGCTTTTTGTGTCAACTGCTCCTGGCACGGTCGTTTCGATGCACTGAAACAACCGAAGTCATAAAAGCGGCATTTCACTGACGCGTGGTTGTCACCTCTTCATTTAAAATACTGATCGATTTCCGATCCA
>JBATHN010000200.1:0-4630 GCA_049666885.1 Desulfobacterales bacterium | reverse complement strand
AGATGATACCGAGGCCTCCAGGAGTCGGCGACGCAGGTGTACGGGTCGACCGCCGAGGAAGCCGGCAAAGCCGCGAACTCAGGTCGCTTTTGGCTGCAAACTGCAATAAGAACGTCCCGCAGAGCTTTACCGCTTATACGGCGGATATATCGACCCCGCTTCGACCACTCCTGCCCTAATCGACTATTGCCATATTTATTTTCCGGTGTATATATTAGGTTGGTTGACTCGGCGTAATCCATAAGATTCTTGTTTTCAGCGAGAATTTCTGGTTTCAACCCCTTTTTGAAAGGAGGCGGGCAGATGGCTGTTTTTTTCATGTTCGGAAAATACACTCCCGATGCATTAAAGGAAATCAGTGCCAGTAGAACAAAGCAGGCAGTCGACGTCATTAAAAATCTGGGCGGCGAAGTCAATGCCATGCACATTCTGATGGGAGAATACGACCTGCTGTTCTGCGTTAATCTGCCCGGAAATGAAGAGGCGATCAAGGCCTCGGTGGAACTGACCCGGTTGACCGGGATCATGTTCAACACCTGCCCGGGGATTGCCGTCGAAATCTTCGATCGTCTGGTCAAGAAATAATGCCGAGCCAAATGGCGGACACTTCTCGCCCCGTCGACCGCATCATCAAACACAGAGGGGTAGCGGTTCCCACCTTCCTTTATGGAACGGCCTGGAAAGAAGATCAATCCGGGGCGTTGACGCGTTTGGCCCTCTCATCCGGGTTTCTGGGAATCGATACCGCGAATCAGCGGCGTCATTACGACGAGGCCGCTGTCGGAAAGGCCGTCCGGCAAGCCTTGGTCGAAGAAGATTTGAAGCGAAGTGATTTTTTCCTGCAAACAAAATTCACCTTTGCCGCAGGGCAGGATCACCGCCTGCCTTACGAACCGACGGCTGACGTTAGAACGCAAGTTCGGCAGTCCTTTGAGAGTTCACTCGGTCATTTCGAGACCTCGTACCTTGATTCTTATATTCTGCATGGCCCTGCTTCGAGCCAAGGTCTGACCGACGCCGATTGGGAGGTGTGGCGGGCAATGGAGTATTTACAAAAGTCCGGTACAGTGAAGCTGATCGGTGTTTCCAACGTCGGATACGCTCAGTTGCAATCTCTTGTCCAAGAGTCAGAGGTTAAACCGGCGTTTGTTCAAAACCGATGTTTTGCGCGCACAAGATGGGATGCCGTGATTCGAGAGCTTTGCCGATCAAATGACATAATCTATCAAGGCTTTTCGCTCCTCACGGCCAATGCGACGATTTTAAATCGGCCTGAGATTCAGCAGATCTCAAAACGACGGGGATGTTCTGCGGCGCGGATCGTGTTTCGATTCGCCCTGCAGGCCGGTATGATTCCATTGACGGGAACAACGAGCGAAGCCCACATGAAAGAGGATTTGGCAGCGTATGATATCGAACTCAGTCAGTCGGAATTCGATGCGATTGAAAACATTGCGCTCATTTGATGAGTTGTCGACCCCTTATGCGAAGTGTCATCAGCACCAGCGCGGTAAAATTGGCGGGAATGACTTTGACAGGTAAAGTGACGTGAAAATCGAAGACGTTATGGAAATAATGGAGATTAGCCTTCGAGATGCCGATAAGGCCGTAAAAGACTCCGGGCTGTCTCAAGCGGCCCGCAACGAGGCTCTCGGTGCGAAGAAGGCGTATGCCCATTGCCTTGGGCTTCTCTCGGCCGCCCTCCAGAAAAAGGGCTGGAAGTGACCCCCTTGCTTTAGAGCTCTGGGCAGACGCGCCTTCAGGCATGCATTATATCTGCTGCCTGTGCTAAGAACCCGTTTAAAAATAACCTCAAATTTTGAATGCCGCTGCATTCCGTCCTGCGTCTTCAGCTATCTTCGGGTAAAGTCGTCAGTTCGACGGCCCAGTCGACGGCCCGCTGAAATGCCCCCTTGACTTTGCCGTCGTCCAGGTTGAGCTGCTGAATCATCTTTTCGGTCTCGAGCCACCGCGCTTCCTCAAGCAGACGGGCAAGGTGCAACAGCGGCGCATACTCGCTGTTGGGCTCCCCGCACAGAGCCGATTGGAGTTTGGTGTCCAGGGGCAGATGGGCCACGATATCCGCCATCGGAACGCCGAGCATGACATCCAGAAGCGAAAAAGTTCCGAGGAGATTGAGGCTGTCCGGATCAAACCCCCAATAGTCGTGATCCGCGGCGATCAGTTCGAGAAACTTGCCACGCTGAACCGCAAGCAGCATCAGCTCCGCTGCATCCTTGTTGCGACTCACGTCCATGATCAACGACACGCGCAACCAGTTTTTCATTTTGTTCCATCCCAGCATCGCGATGGCCTGGCGGATGGATTTTATTTTTTGGGGGAATCCGAAAGCCGCTGAATTCAGGTAAGCCAGCAGACGATAACTGACGGACACGTCGGTTTGAATGGTTTCGGCCATCACATCGATATCGGGTTCCTGCATTTCGAACAATCGCAAGAGCCTGAAGCGCGACACCTCAGAAGGGGACATCCTGCGGAGCTTGATGACATCCGGTGTCTTGAAAAAAGCGCCTGAATACAAGGAAAACCCCATTTCTCGGCAAGCTTCGAACAACGCCGGGTTTTGTACCCCGGTCGCCAAGGTCAGCACGTCGTAGCGGCGGGCGAATTCCATGACCGTCGTCAGATCTTCCCTGCGCTTCCCGTCGACGGCGATGCCGATGATATCCGCTATCCTGTACAAGGGGTCGCCGGCCGGAGTTCCCGTAAATCCGTCGACAGCCACCAAAAAACCGTCGGTTTTCAACCGTTTCAGCGACGGAACCACATCCGGGCTCGACAGCACGGTTTCGTCGACCTGGACGACGGCCGTAACCGGCGGGAGGACGTACGGTAAATCGTCGAGCAGGCCCTTTGCAGTGAAGTCGAGAACGATCTTTTTGCCCCGGTCCAGCATATTCTGCAACCCGATATAGGCGCTTTTGGCCAAACTGGTTGCCGCACTTTCTTTGTTTGCCGAATCGCCGGGAGCACTTACACCGTCCACGCGAAAAAGCTCGTACCCCCACAACCGGCGTTTGTCGTCGAATACCGGCCGGCGTGCCAGGGAAACGGTTGCGGCTTGCGGTGCTGATGATCGGTCAGCGGTCACCATCGTCTCATCTCCTCCTTTTGCAGGGCGCTCCACCGGGGAGCCTTTTTTGGGCCCTTTCGATTTTTGTGTTCTTTTGTGTTCAACACCGAGAGATCCAGCAGGCCGCCGACTGCTGATTCGGTTTCATGCGGTGCAGAACCCGGCGCCAAGCGGATCTACCCCCATCCCAGGCCCGGTTTTGAAAAAAGGGTCGGTGTCGCCTGTGAGCTTCAAATGCGCACATGGCATTGGGGCCACGACGATGGAGCAACGTCCGCCAAGCGCTTCGAACAGATGCGCCTGCTTCAACTGAGGCAACAGCCGGCTCCCCTCTCAGCATGACAAAAGTTCGTCAAAACCGGAAGCCCCCTTTATTTGGGGGCCTGCTGTTTTGACACCACATCACAAAAACGGCTGAACGTCCCAGATGTCGGCGGCATATTCGAGGACGGCCCGGTCGCTGGAGAACTTGCCCATGCGCGCGGTGTTCAGGATCGAACGCTTCGTCCATTCCTCCGGGTCGAGGTAGAGGCGATTGACCGCTTCCTGGGCCGTGATGTACGACCGGTAATCCGCCAGGATCAGGTAGTGGTCGGAATAGGCGCCCTGATGAAGCAAACTGTTAAAAACGGGCAAAAACAACCCCGGTTCATCCCTGCAAAAACGGTCGGAAGCGATCATGTCGAGAACGTGCTTCAACTCGGCATCGCTTTCGTAGTAGCGGACCGGGTCGTATCCTGCCGCCCGCGTGGAGTTGACCTGCTCGGCCGTCAACCCGAAAATGAAAATATTGTCGGCACCGACTTCTTCCATGATTTCCACGTTGGCGCCGTCCAGTGTGCCGATGGTCAGGGCCCCGTTGAAGGCCATCTTCATGTTGCCGGTGCCGGAGGCCTCCATGCCCGCGGTTGAAATCTGTTCGGAGAGATCAGCCGCCGGAATGATCTTCTCCGCCTGCGATACGCAGTAATTGGGTAGAAAAGCCACCCGCAGGCGTCCCTGAACGTCGGGGTCGTTGTTGACCACTTCCGCCACGGCATTGATCAATTTGATGATCCGCTTGGCCTGGTGGTAGGCGGGCGCCGCCTTGCCGGCAAAAAGGACCGTGCGTGGCACGATTTCCTCGTCGCGGCCCGCCTTGATGCGAGTGTACAGGGTAATCACGTGAAGCACATTGAGCAGCTGCCGCTTGTATTCGTGGATGCGCTTTACCTGGACATCGAAAAGCGTATCCGGATCGACGCCGAGGTGTATCTTGCGTAACATGTAGCGCGCGAGCCGCGTTTTGTTTTCCTTTTTCGCCTGGCGCCAGGCTTCTCGAAATGTCGGGTCCTCGGCATGCGGAACCAGTTCGGTCAGTCGGGCGAGGTCACAAATCCATTTGGGGCCGACGACGGACGTGATCAGTAGCGACAGTGAGGGGTTGGCCTGTTTGAGCCACCGGCGCGGCGTGATGCCGTTGGTGACGTTTTTGAGCCGGTCGGGGAAAACGCGGTGAAAATCGCGAAACAAATCGGATTTCAAAATATCGGAATG
>JBATHN010000199.1:0-2347 GCA_049666885.1 Desulfobacterales bacterium | reverse complement strand
TCGGAAATGAGCGGCCGCCCGAGGGCGACGAGGTCGGCCAGATTTTTTTGGAGAATCGTCTCAATTTTATTTATCCGTCCCATGCGTCCGGCGATGATTAAAGGAAGGTTCGTCTGTCTCCGAATCCAGGCGAGGGCATCCATTTGCGGTTTTTCAGGCAGACTGGAATGATGAAAATACCAAGGGGGGCTGAAGCATGAACTTCCCATTCCCACGTGCATGGCAATGGCACCCGCTTGTTCCGCCATCTGAATGAACGGCAGCAGGTCTTCCCGGTCGATCCCGAATTCCGGAGACATCTCGTTACCCGAAATTCTGATCATAAAGGGGAGGTCAGGTGCGCCCTTTTTCACCGCTGAAATAGCTGCCTCTGCAAAAGTCAATCGGTCCTGTCCGAAACGGTCGGATCGCTTGTTTATTTTGCGGTTCAGAAATTGAGAAATCAAATAGCCGTGTCCGCCTTGGATCTCCAACAGATCAAAGCCTGCCTCTTTTGCCTTCCGGGCTGCAGACGTATAACCGGCGATAATTGTGTCTATCTCCTCACCGGTCAGCGGTTCCGATTTCTTTCCGCTGGTTAAACATGTAACGGTGGTGGGGGCCTTGGGGGCCGTGCCGGTGACCATGGGATTGGCGGCTGCGCCGGCGTGATTCAAGTGAAGGCAGGCCAGTCGTTTTTCCTCATGGATAACATTGACGATCTTTTGCAATTCCGCAACGCTTTCCGGCAGGTGGACACAGAGTTGTTTCGGATGTTCGCGACCTTCGGGGGTTACGGACACCGGCTCAAGGATGATGACTGCCGGACCGTTTTGGGCGATCTGTCGATAGTAGATGAGCTGTCGATCGGTGATGACTCCTCCGGGCATGCCATACCCGGTTTTGATCGGTGGAAATACGAAACGATTGGCCAATTCCAGGTTGCCCAACTGATAGGGTTGAAACATGGCTTCCATTGAGACCTCCTTTTTATTTACTGAGGACTTCTGCAATTGCCCGGGATAACACCTCAGCACGCTGCAGGCCAAAAAACCGCTGCAATTCCCTTCCGTTCTTAAAGATGATCAACGTCGGAATGCTGGTAATCCCGAGCTGGATAGCAAACTGTCGATTATCGTCGATGTTTAATTCAATTATCCTGGCTTCGCCCTTGAATCGCCTGGCCAAAGTTTCGATAATCGGTTTCTGGTCGCGACAGGGACGACACCGTGGGGATTCAAAATCCACCAATGTCACTCCTGATTTGACACACTCTTCCAATTCTTTAAAACTCTGCTGTTGATAATCTCCCATGGTCGCCCGTCTCTTAAAATAAAGATTGTTTCTGACATGCCGTCAGGTTGATTTGCACCGCAATCACTATGCGACCTATGTTGTAAACGTTAACCCTTTACCCAAATGTTTCATGAAAAAACGAGTTTCAACGCCTCGCTCGAAAAGAGGCAGCGGCTATCCTCCGCTGCCTTTACCTTATAGTTGCATAAACAACACCGTAATGTTTTGTAAGACATCTTAAACAAAGGCTTTGCGGCAATTCATAGGCTTCAATCAAGACACAACTCTCGGGTATCTCCAGTGGTAGTGGCTTTTTGCACCGTGTTGTTTACCCTCCGGGAAAGCCGATAATACCCCATCTCCTTTGTTGCCAATGGTTCGCAGTAAATGACCACGGCTTCACCCTTGACGCCGCGGAGCTGGAGCATTCTCGACTTTTGCAACGTTAAGGTTTAGATCCTTCACGAGTAGGGAACAGGGGGCATCATTGCCTTACCCGCCAAAATTGCCGCCCCCGAGGCCTCGCATGGCTTCATCCGCGGTAACGCGAAGTTTTACCAACGACTTGTCGAAAAGCTCCCTGTCAGTGCGGATATCATCAATTCCGGTTTCGGGAGTGCAGTTGTCCCGAATCTGATCAAGTCTTTGATCCATTTCCGATATGAGAATGTGCAGGTCCTCGATGTTGGGCAGGATCTTTGCTCTCTCGCCACCCGGCAATTCTTCCATCTTGCGCACGATGTCATAGACGTTGGCCTTCCACGCAGTCAGTTCCGCCTCCATGGTTTTACAACAATTTCTGGCTTTCATAATTTCCTCCTTCCGTAGCGATCCGGTATTGAATAGATTTAAAGCAAGGGGTTTTTTTACGAGCCGGTCACCCTCCGGCATTTTGCCCTGCACGTGATGATGTGTTCCAATATCCGTGCCAGCTAAAACGGTAAATGGATGTAAGCCATGGGAGAAATATATCTATCTGTTATAATTTAAGAAAGTAAAGTCAGCAATTATTCTGATGCCTCAAACATACATTCACTGTTGACAATGAAATGGGTTGGGGATTATGTAAAGT
>JBATHN010000198.1:0-3947 GCA_049666885.1 Desulfobacterales bacterium | reverse complement strand
CCACTTTTGCTGATGAAGCAGTTAAACTTTCTTTCCCACCCTCTGAGGTAACATTTCCTTTTATAAAGGCCATATGACCTTTCATGGAGGAAAAGTCTTGCCCTTTAAGAATATATTGTTTTCCTTCAGACGCCACAACAAAGTCATCACCGTCTTGTTGAACTGTTCCATTAATTTCAATTGTGCCATCAGTCGCTTTTTCTTGACATCCTTGAAATGATATTCCAACAAACAGAAATGCCACGACCATCATACAACAAGTAAATGATTTGAAAAGTTTCATTTTATTTCCTTTCTTTATCTTGTTCCTTTAATTGTAAAACATACCAAACAAAATTAGTAAATCTGTTAAATTCAAAATAGATACGAAATACCGCTCAGGTATTGTTGAAACCCGGGACGAGAAAATACGTCCCCCTTGTAAAAGTCAGGCGGCGCCGACACGCGGTGGCCGAACTCGTGCGCGAGGTAAAAACTCCAGTATGTTGCGGCCGCCTGATCGACCAGAGCAGCCTTCAAACCGGCTTACTCGGTGAAACCGTAGTGGTAAATTTCGTAAACGGTCTCTCCCCCTAGAAGTTGGTCGACCTCGTTCTGAATTTTCTTTCGGTCGGCGCTTTCCAGCCAGTTCTTCCAATCATCCGAAGAGTTCCAAGTGCTGATAACGAGAAAATCGTCCGGCGTGTCCAAGCGCTTGAGGGTTTCCCCGGAAATGTAGCCGGGCTGATTGGTGGCCATCGCCCGCATTTTTCTGAAGAGTGGGATCATCGATCTGGCTTTGTCGGCCGGAATCTTGCGTTTGATGAGAATCTTGACCGCCATAATTCTACATCTCCTTTGCTTTGGGGCGGCAGCATGCGATGTACCGTCATGGAATGGCCGGAAAGTTATCCTGCCGCCAGTCAAATACGACCCCTAAAAGGGGTGGCTTGATGAACCCCCTAAACGGGGGCCGTTTTGATATTCATTTTCACCGCAGAGACACTGAGCACGCTGAGGTTTAAGGGATTAATTAATATAGCGTTTTCGACCGCTGCGGGCGGCCTGGAACCGATTGTGTTTGAATAACCGGCTGAATACAGTTATATTAATGCCATCGCACGGTCGGGTCAAGGGTCCGGTTGGTCCCAGCTCGAAGGAAAGCAGCGACGGACCAAGCGCCGAATTGGTCGCCGCTTCAGGGTGGCAGAATAGCTTGTGCGGCATGCGATGCCGCCGCCCTGTCATGCCGTTGACCTGTCACGTCTTTAGCGTGATTTTCTTCAGCACGAAAATAGAAATACGGAAAAAGGTGGGCACCTCCGCCCAGATGAAACTGAGAAATATTCATTTCAAGGCTTGTTACAATCGGCATAACCCGCTGGTTGAGAAGCTGTCAGAGCCAACTGAAGGCAATCATCTCTTGATTGCAGCTGAGCAGGATTTTACAACCTTGAACCGCCCAAAATAGGTTGAATTGTGTATTCACAAAACCGTGGAGGGGTAGCCGACAGCATGCGCCCCGAATGTCTCCGTAAGATTCTTTTTCTGCTGCTGGGTGTCTTCTTTATGGCGCCGGCCGGATGCGAAAGTATGCGCTACTATTCGCACATCGCTTCGGGTCAGATGCATATCGTCAGCCAACGGCAATCCATTCGAGAAATCATCACCGCTCCAGGCACCGACCCGCAATTAAAGCGGCAGTTGCAGCAGATTCTGGAGATTCGGAATTTTGCACAAAAAGAACTCTCTTTGCCGGTCGGCAGCCATTACTTGAGCTACACCGACCTCGATCGTCCGTATGTGGTCTGGAACGTGAGTGCCGCACCCGAATTCTCATTTGCCCCGAAAACCTGGTATTACCCTTTCATCGGCCATGCGGCGTATCGCGGTTATTTCTCGAAAGACATGGCCGTGCGTTGTGCCGAACAACTGGAAAAGCAGGGACTTGACGTCTACGTGGGTGGCGTCACGGCCTACTCGACTCTGGGCTGGTTCTCCGATACCGTCTTCAGCACCATCATCCGTCGCGACGAGAACGCCACGGCAGCATTGATATTTCACGAACTGGCGCACCAGATACTCTATGTTTCAGACGACACGACCTTCAACGAGAGTTTTGCGACCACTGTCGAGCAGGAAGGACTGCGACGCTGGATGGCGTCCAACGGAAACCCGCTCGGCTATCAAGCGTACGTTCTGCAAGGCCGACGCCGGCAGGAGTTTCTGACACTCGTAACGAAGTACCACGAAAAGCTTGCCGAACTCTACCGCCAGGAGAACATGGTACCGGAAGAGATGCGGCAGCGCAAAGCGGCACTTTTTGCGGACATGCGGGATGAATACGCGGACCTCAAGGCAGACTGGCACGGTTATGCCGGCTACGACAACTGGTTCGACACGACGCTGAACAATGCCAAGCTGAATTCGGTCGGCACCTATTATAACCTCGTCCCGGCCTTCACGCAGCTGCTCGCGAGTCAGGACGGCAGCTTGGAGGCATTCTATGCGGAATGCCGCATCCTGGCCGAATTGCCGAAGTCGGAACGCAACCGCCGGCTCTTGTCCCTGCGGCCGCCGGCCGTGGCCGACGCCTCCTCTGTCGGTCAAACCGGCCGCCGGTAATCGGCATTCGTTCTATATGCATCCGCCAACCGTCAGTCGGCGGGCCGGGCTGCTGCCGTCTGCTTGCGCTCCCGCCGCATTCCATCCCAGATAATCAGCACAACCGAAAACAAAATTAGCCCACCGCCGACGTATCCGATAAAGGTAAAGACCTCTTGCCACCAAATATAGGCCACCACGGCGGCAATTACCGGTTCCAGAGTGGCGGTGATCGCCGCCCGTGACGGTTCGAGCTGCCGCAGCCCCGCATAGTATAGGGCATAGGCCAAGTAGGTGGAAAAAAATGCGATGACGGCCAATGCCCCCCAAGCCGCAGCCGTCTTATGGGCGAAAGTGACCGATGGTAGGAGCATCAACGCACCGAGGGGCAGGATATAGAGAAAAATCGTCGGCGAGTCGTAACGACCGGAGAAATGTTTTCCGAAAATGTAGTAGAGGGCGTAGCAGAACCCCGCCGTCAGTCCGCATGCATAAGCGGTGACATCCAGCTGCCGTCCCGGAGCGGTTGGTTGGCTTCCGGCACCGAAGGAAACCGCTGCCACGCCGGCAATCGTCATCGCCAGGGCGACGAACTTCACGAGCGTTACCGGTTCCTTGAAAAAAAATCTGGAGAGCACCGTGACCCATGCCGGCGCAGTGTAGAGCAGAACGGCCGCCAGAGCGGCACCGCCCTTGTTGACGGCCAGTTGATACGAACCGTAGAAAAGGGTGACGCCGGTCACGGAAAAAGCCAGCAGCGTTGGCAGGTCCCGACGCCGAACCCTCACCTGCCCTGCGAGGACCGCATGGCTGCCGAAGCAGACCCACGCCAGGACCGCCCGCCAAAAGGCGACCTCCATCGGCGTCACCCCCTGGTCGAAGGCCAGGCGGGAAAACGGACCGATGATCCCCCAAAGGACTGCGGCCGTTATGATGTACAGATATCCTCTCAGCATGGCCAAGCCCCTTTTAACCGGGTTCCGGAATGAACGTTTTCGGCCTTCAGGCAGCGTCCCAGAACCGATTGAGACACGTCTTCAAATGTTTATCGTCGTATAGCGGTACCGGGCGCCACTCTTTGGGCAGCAGGGAGCGGTAGCGCAGGGTCGCGAACCGCTGATCGATCAGCAGGACGACACCCCGATCGGTCTCAGAGCGAATGACCCGGCCGGCGGCCTGAAGAACCCGGTTGATACCCGGGTACATGTAGGCAAATTCGAACCCCGCCCCGAGCGCCGTTTCGTAATAGTCGCGGATCAGCTCTTTTTCCAGCGAGATGCCGGGCAGCCCCACCCCCACGATCACCGCCCCGCTTAACCGGTCCCCGACGAGGTCGATGCCCTCACCGAAGATGCCGCCCATGA
>JBATHN010000197.1:0-1967 GCA_049666885.1 Desulfobacterales bacterium | reverse complement strand
GGCCGATGCGCCTGAATCGATTCTGCCCATGGTCCTTCACATGGGAACTGTTTGGCAGAACTGGTCTCAGATCACGGACATCGTGCTGGGCAAGATCACGCCGAGTTTAACAAAAGGCACCTTGGGCTAGGATAGCCGCAAGGCCTTTATTGGCGCCATGCACGTGGTCGCTTCCAAAGCCGCGCCGGCAGTCGTTGCTGCCGTCAATCCGGGCCGAGCCCGCAGACTGCTCGACGTGGGCGGCGGCTCCGGGACTTATACATTGGCTTTTTTAGAGACGGCACCGGCAATGCAGGCGACTCTGTTTGACCTGCCACCGGTGATTGAGATGGCGCGTGATCGCGTGCAGGCCGCCGGTATGGCCGGCCGTGTCACGCTGACTGCCGGAGATTTTTACAAAGACGAGCTGCCGCCGGGACACGACCTCGCCCTTCTGTCGGCCATCATCCATCAAAACAGTCCCGCGCAAAACGAGGCGCTGTATGGAAAAATCTACCGCGCCCTCGATACCGGCGGCCGGATCGTGGTGCGCGACCATGTAATGTCGGCGGATCACACGCAACCACTGGAAGGTGCTCTATTTGCAGTGAACATGCTGGCCGGCACCGAAGAGGGTTGCACATACACATTTGATGAAATTAAAACCGGCTTGACGGCGGTCGGGTTTAAACGGATCAATCTGATCCAGACCAAAGGCATGTTTTCTCTGGTTGAGGGTTTCAAGCCATGAGTCTCTCGGAATATAGGGGACATTCTCATCGTTTAAACTTTTATCAACCAAAACTCAATTGATGCAGGATATTCATGCCGTGCAAATCCAGAATAAATGCTCCCGGTGCCTTGCACCATATCATTGCTCTCTGAATCGGGCACAGCCATATCTCCTATGACAACAAGGATCTTGATGGTTTAAAAGCTTGTTGACGAGCACTTTTTAATGTAATACTCTTACTGGTATTACAACTTAATCGGAGGCGCAAATATGAGGGTTACAACTAAAGGCCAAGTAACAATTCCACAAAATATACGTGAAAAGTTAGGTATTTTTCCAGCTACCGAGATTGATTTTATTGAAGAGCAAGGGCGTGTTTATTTAGTTAAAATAAAAGGGAAAACAAAAACTCAAAGGTTTAAAAAGTTGAGAGGGGTTGCAACAGTTAAAATGACAACGGATCAAATTATGGCTTTGACCAGAGGCGATAAATGACAGGAAAAGGGGTTTTAGTCGACTCCAATATTATTCTTGATGTGTTTACGGGTGATCCTAATTGGGCTGATTGGTCTGAATCCATGCTGGAGGAATATTCGAACGTTTTAAGACTATACATCAATTCCATAATCTATTCAGAAATTTCTATTGGTTTCAATCGGATTGAAGATTTGGAATCAGCCATTATTAAAGCTGGGTTCCAAATGTTGGATTTTCCCAAAGAGGCACTGTTTTTAGCTGGCAAAGCTTTCCTTGAGTACAAAAATAAAAGAGGAGCCAGAAGCTCTCCTTTGCCAGATTTTTTCATCGGAGCACAAGCCGCGGTGCTCAATATTGCCTTAATCACAAGAGATGTGTCTCGGTATCGTTCCTATTTCCCAACAGTGAATTTAATTACCCCTTAGGCATACTACACTGATCGGTTCCAGGTTCTGGTTTTAAGCTTCAGAGGTTATAAAAAGCTGATATCCGGAACTTTATACTCAGTCGTTTTGTACATATGGGATATTCTTTGTTGATTAGTGGGCACGAATCCCGCAATTGAAACCCATGTCCCGCAAATCCTGCAGAGAACCAGTGACGGCGATCAAACTCAATGAAAAATATTTTCGTTGGGCATGATTTTTACTAGGCGTCAGGACTATGAATTGAGCGTCACCCCCATCAGTCGTCTGGCGTCGGCCGGGGAAGCCGCCTCACAGCCCATGCTGCGGATCATTGCGACCAGCTTTTCAACCAGCACCACATTGCTTCGGGC
>JBATHN010000196.1:0-3510 GCA_049666885.1 Desulfobacterales bacterium | reverse complement strand
ACCTAAGGTCACCCAACAGATTCTGGACAACTCTTTTGACCATATGGATCACACGAACTTGATCTGACGGGCGGCAAAGACAACCATCTTGAGCAACAGCCACCCGTGTCGCCAGCGGCTGATGTTGGTATCGCCATAATCACGGGCGCGGTACCGAATAGGCATTTCGGCAATTTTCAGATTGAGCTTGGTCACACCGAACAGAAGATCGAAATCGCCAAAAGGATCAAAATCTCCGAAATATTGGCGATTTTTCACGATCAGGTCATAGTGGCAGCGCCGGAGCACCTTAGTCCCGCAGAGCGTGTCCTTGACCGGCTGCCCCAAGAGCCAAGAAAAGGCCAGGCTGAAGAATTTGTTGCCGAGGATGTTCAAAAACCGCATTGACCGGTTCTCCAATGGGTAGACAAGGCGGACACCGTTGATGAATTCGCCCTTGCCGGTCATGATAGCCCTGTAGAATCGGGGTAGATCCTCCGGCGGCACCGTCAGGTCGGCATCCAGGATCATCAGGATGTCGCCGGATGCATTCCCAAATCCCAAGCGCACGGCATCCCCTTTGCCCCGGCCGGACTGCCGCAACAATTTGAAGCGGTTGCCGGGCAGGTCTCTGATGGCCTCTTCTATGGCCTCGTAGGTCTGGTCGGTGGAGAGTCCTTCGACAAAAATGATCTCGGTGAAAGACCCCATAGCGGGGACTCCGGCAATGATCCGGTCGATATTGCCGGCCTCGTTACGTGCGGGTACGATCACCGAAACGCCAGGGGGTCGGTCGGTCACATTCCGGTTAGACGTCGGCAAAGGCCTTGCGACAATAATGTTGGTCAGCGCAAACCACCTAAAAGGGACCAGGTGCACTAAATACCGATTGGCGAAACCGGCGGCAAAGGGGATGTCGAGAGGAAAGAGGATGTGCGCCTGGTGCTTGACGGCCTCGAATCCAGCCAACTGGAGAAGATTGACCACATCGTGGGGAGAGAACCAGTTCTGCTCCAGCATTTCCGCCCCCAGTCCCAACCGCCTGACCACCGCGAGCGGAATCCGCCAAAGATTGTTGTAAAAGTTGATGACGACCCGAGTTCCGGAATGGCAAAATTTTCGCAGGTTTTCAAGAACACGCTGCACATCCCAAAGGTCGTTCAGAAGATCCGAAAGGATAATAATATCAAATTGTTTTTGAAATGACAGCTCATGGACATCACCGAGGGCAAAATGCAAGTCCGGGTGCTTGCGGGAGGCCAGGCGGATCATTTCGACCGAAAAATCGACCCCGACGCCAAAAGACGGCTTTACGGCGGCCAGCAGGTCGCCGTTGGCGCAACCGAGTTCCAGCACCCGCGACCCTTCGGGCACCAGAAAACGAAAGTATCGCCGGAGCAAGGCATGATAAAAAGCCGCCGGTCGATCAGGGGCATCCTTGCGCCCCGCTGTCTGATCCCAGTGCGCAATGCGCTCCCGTCGGTAGCGCCGGGCTGCTGGACTGCAGGTGCTATTTCGAAGGTTGCTGGACGGCGGCATGCAGATCTTTTTCTCAGAACGCACAGGTTCATCAGCCAGAAAATTCATCTGTCTTCACCTTGCAGTCGATGCAGTTTCCACATTCCTCTAACAAAGTTAACTCCTTAAAGTTTAACAAAATTCCTTTAAAAAGTCCATATGCGGGGAAGTATCATTGAGCCATTTATCGTGATGCGTTCCACTGATCGATGGAGATTGTCTGGCCGGGCGAAGGAGCAGGAGGCGCGGTGCCGAGTTGGCTCTGAACTTCTGATAAAACTGTCAAAACCAAGGCCCGATGCGCCTCCGGGTCGTTAAGGGGCTCGTTTGCCAGCTCTTTCAATGCGGACTGAACGCGACCTACCGACGTCGAACGGATCACCTGCGCAATGTCGGCGGCAGCTTCCCTCGCCTCACCGGTTCTCAGGTGGACATCCACGAGACGCAGACGGGTTCGAAGGTCGTCCGGACTCAGCCCCAGACCGAATTTCAGCAGCACTTCGGCCCGCTTCAGCTCACCCATGGCCAACAAGGCCGCACCGGCATGATCGTACCCCCTGGATTGTTTTGGATGGTTCCGGATGCAGGCATGAAAATAACGCAGAGCCTCTATCGGTCGTAACTGGTGCATCAGAATAGTGCCTTTTAAATCCAGAAATTCAAACCGTCGGGAATCCTTGGCCAACAGCGTCTCCAGGTTGGCCATAGCCTTCTCCCATCGATTCTGATGGGCAAGCGCAACCGCCAGCCGGAAGCGATACGCCTCGGAGTCTGGGGATACGGAAAGGGCTCTCTCGTAGAGCGTTACCGCATCCTTATAATCTCCGGAGCGAAAGTAGATGCCGGCCATGTTGTTGAGTGACCTGGCCCGATGGCTTTCTAAGTGGAAGTTCATCCGGCTCGCCTGGCGGTAGAGCGCCAAGGCCTGGTCGAACTGTCCCGTCGTCTCGTAATAGGCCCAGGCGAGGTTGTGAACCGGCCGGCCGGCGCTGGGAGCCTTCACTCGGGCGTCCTCCCACAGGGAGGCTTCCGACTTCCAATCGATGTTCCGGATGACCGTTCCCCACCATGTGGCGACAAGGAGGCAAACGCCGAATGCAGCCAGTAAACGGGAAATCGTCGGCTGTCTCAGGCGATAAAGGTCCAGGAGCCATTTGAACCCAGCCGCCACCGGGACAAAGAGAAACATCGAGGGCAGGTAGTTGCGGTGCTCGAAGACGAGTTCCAGCGGGATGACGGATGACTCCATCAAGTGGTTCAAAAAAAAGAAAAGAAGCGCAAAGCTCAGCCAAGGCCGTTTACGGACCACCAGCAAAGCTCCGACAAGCAACCCTGTGACCAATAGAATCGACGGCAAGGTTGTCCAGGGACACAGGAGAGAGGTTGAGGCGACCAGATCATGTTCAATCGATAGCCTCCCTGGGATCGGGTAAAAAATCTGGCTGATATAAAAAATGAGAACCCTGGGTTGGGTCAACAGACGCTGGATGATCGTAAATGCCCGTTCTTCATATCCCCCCAAAACCGCCAGTGGATTGCCGCTGAGAAATACGACGATACCGATGCCAAGAAGAAGACTTGAACCGACGACCCCAATCAGCAAAATGCGTTTCCTGATTTTCGGATTGCCCAAGTCCTGAAAAAAAACCGCTTCCATCAGGGCGATACACAACGGCAGCATAATCGCATTCTCTTTGGAGGCCATCCCCAGCAAGAAGCAAGCCGCACAGGAAAGCAGAAATCCGACTGAAATTTTCCGGTCAGGGGTGAGACGGGCGCGCAAATAACAGTACATGCCGACGATTGTGAACAATGCCGCCAGGGTAGCCATTCGCTGAACAATGTAGGTAACGGCTTGGGTCTGAATGGGATTGACTGCCCACAGGGCGGACGCCAGGAGGGCGATGAAGGCCGCATCCTGGGTTTTGCGTCCGGTCATGTTGGGGGATTGAGTCAGCCGCTCGATGGTCAGATAGAGAAAACCGGCCGTGAGCAGGTGTATCAGGATGTTGA
>JBATHN010000195.1:0-3794 GCA_049666885.1 Desulfobacterales bacterium | reverse complement strand
GCAACACAGGGGTTTGCCGATGATTATTATTGGTTTTTGATCTTAGTCGGGATTTGGATATTGTAATTTGGAATTTATTTGTGTTTTGGTGCTTGAATTTTGGTGTTTGACTTTATTTTAAGGCGGGCGGCCAAGCCCTGAAAGATGAAACCTAAGCCAACACTACCGTGTACTTTGCTATTGGTCCAGGCTTTAAATATCGACCAGCGGGCACCAATGGGTAAGACAATTTATGTGTGACAAGACACTAGTCCACGGGCTGCCAACGGATCTTTTTGTTTTCGAAATCGATGGTGTAGCGTGAATTACGCAGGATATTCATTCCCAGCAGGCCGCTGAAACGAGCTGTCTCATCCGTTTGCGCTTCGTGTTTAATCACCGTTGCATCGACGTTTTTCAAATCGAGCGGCCCGAGCTTGAGGTAATCGAGTACGATCAATTCGGTTTCGATAAGGTTGCCGCCGGCCACCATGGAGAGTCCCTTCTGGGTTGACGTGACGTTCAGTTTCCGGGCCAATTCATTGAAAAGCACCAGGTGAGAGGCTCCGGTGTCGAGCAGGAAAAGGGCCTTGGTCTCCTTGAGACCATAACCGATGGTGACCGGCACCAGCACCTGGTTGGCTTCGATAGTGACATCGGTTTCCAGACGCTTCAATCGGGCTTCTTGTTCACGCTGCTCTCTGAGCCGCTGCTCCTCCTGCCGGCGACTGGCATCCATTTCGCGGTCCCTCTGAAGCATGAGCACCCTTTCATTATCGCCAAGGTGGTCGTATTTTTCAACATAGACTTTCAATTCCTGCTGATATTCCTCGGGCACGAGGGAACGATCGCCGACATAATGAACCACACCCTCTTTGGTGACATACCGATAAAATTCTGCGAGACAAAGCATCGGATGTAGAAAAAAAACCGTCCCGCCGACAAGGAGAATCACTGTCAGTAAACCGTTTCGTTTTTGCATGCGCATAATCCTCCGGCTTTACAGGCTCTCGATGCAACAAATTAACAAGATATTATACCACAGAGGCCGATAAAAACGAGAGCGCAGGCTGAGGTTGAATTCGGGCTGGATGTGCTTATCGTAAACTTGAGCCTCGTGATAAACAAGCCAAACTTAAGGAGATAATACCATGAATAAAGGTCGTACAATAACGCATGAAGAACGGGGGTGCATCAGCAAGTGCATCTTTCAGCACTGGGGTGAACCGCAAAAAACTGGGGATCTTGAAAAACGTGACAATGATTACGAAAAGTGCCTGAACGACTGCCGCATCTGCGGCTGAAACCGGTCTATTCGAATTGGTTGCTTGCGAGCGGTTCGACAGTTCGTTAGGGGAAAAAAACCGGCGATCCGGTGTTAAACGGACCGCCGGTTTTTTTAATAGCAGCCTTTACCCCAACGTTGCAACAAACCGGCCCAAGTTACTATGGCCCCCAAAAACATCGGTATGAGAGAACTTAGGGTCACGGTAAGAAATAATTCCACAAGATTGCGCAGGATTAGGGTTCGTCTACAAAGCACATCCAACGGCACATATAGAGATACGTGTCGGTGGAAGTAACGCAGTAGACGGACCAAAAGACACCTGGTCCTGTGCGTTTTTAGGCCTCTCTGCATCGTGATGACCCGGCGGGCATGGGTCGCCAGCGGCGGCTTCAGTTTTTACGGTCATTGCGCTCCATATGCTTCTGCGCTTGGTACATGAAGGTGCGGATGGCGGCCTCGCGTCCGGGCTGAGAGCTGCCGTCATACGGAGTGTCCAGATAAGGGAAGCGCCATTCGTTCATCAGCGGCCGCACTACGGCCGAGGTGGTGGTACTTGGCATGCAGGTGAACGGATAGACGTTGACGACGCCGTGATAGCCGTCCGAGGCACAGTGTATGATGCTCGGAATGCTCAGGCAGGCTTCGGTGGGTATGTCGAACGAGAACGCGCCCGACCGCTTCAGGATGCGCTCGAGCTGGCTGATCTTGTGATCCCCTACCAGATCCAGAAGACGCCGCGCACGCTTGAAGGCCTTCCCCTGGACCCGCTCCTGGTAAAGAAGGGTCAAGCCGAAGTCAAGCACGTTCTTGGCGGCGGCCAGAGCGCCGGGGAGCCGCAGCAGCTTGAGGTTCAGACGCAGGTCTCTCTTGGCAATTCTGAGCCCATCGTAGCTCACGTAGTTCATCCACTCCGCCATCGACGCGTTGACGACTTCTGCACCGTATTTTTCCAGGACCCGGATCAGGTTCTGGTTGGAGTCCGGGTGCATCCTGAGAAATATTTCACCGACGATCCCAATGCGCGGCTTGGGCGGGACTCGCGGGTCGATGATGTGTGAGGCTTCACGAAGGATGGCATCCATCTCAGCCATGACCGGCTTATAGGGATCGCGGGACCCGTGCTTTTCAAATGTTGCGATCAGGCATTGCACGGCACCGTCGACGAAGGCATCCGTGCGTCCGAGCTCTTTTTCATAAGGCCGCACCCGCCAGGTGAGGCGCTCCAGGATGTCGGCGACAACGGCCGAAAGGTATGCCGCCTTCTTCAAAGCGGTCGCGTTTTCCGTTTCGATCAAGCCGTCCGGCGAGTAACTGTCCGTGGTGGTCACAGTGCCGATATTCAGCTGTTTTAACCCCGGCAGGGAGTCCAGCACAATCCGCTGATACTTGTTATAAAGACCGAATCGACATGGCCCGTCCGACTCGGGCATGAAATACACATAATCCCCCGCACTGAAACCGTCCCCCAAACGTCTTTTTTCCTCTTCGACAAAATGCAGCAAGTCCCCCAACGTAACCAGGCACGGGTAGCACTCCTTGCCCGAAGTGTACTTCTTGCCGTAGTCAAGGCCGCGATAGGTCTTCAGAACCTGCGCATCGACGCCGAAGGACCGGACACTGGCTGCAATCAAATGGGAGGCGACCCTGTTCATCTCGGGTATCAGAAAGGTTTTTCCGCGCAGGTCGACCTTGCCCAGCGTGCTGGGGGAGGGCGGCGTGTTGCCTATTTTGGTGTTGGCATCATCTATTTTCATGAGATCCTCCGCTCGAAGTTCCCGTTCGTTTTATTTCGCACACATCGCTATGACGGTTTCCCGCGAACCTGTATCGGCGCGCTGCGGTTTCCGTCGGCCGGGACGGCGAATCTGAGGCCGGCACCTCTGATTTTTTGGCAGGGAGTTGCCGATGACGTGTTGGAAGGCTTCCAGCCGGGTCATTATGCCCGCAGCGGCGCTGTGCTCATCCAACTCAAGAATGAGGCTGGCTTTTTCGCCCATGATGTACTTGTAAAAATGTTCAATGAACGAATCCGCGCCGCACCCGAAATTCGTCATGTGCAGCCCGAAAAAATGGGGGATGGCGCTGATCAGTTTGGCAGTCCGTAGAATCTGGGCGCCGATCCCCCAGTACATCGACGAAAACTCCGAGAGGCCCACCCCGGACACATCGATGAAGTCCATGGGCAGGGCCGTCACGCCGATCTTGGCCAGGCTCTGGCCCAGCCGGAGGTTCAGGCGCTCATCGTAGAGGTTGTATGGCCGGCCAGTCACTACCACCAGCGGTTCATCCGGGCTGTGACTTCGCATAATGTCCACTCCGCGGCGATGCAGGGCTTCAACGAACTGTTGCTGTTTTTCAATGGCATGGCGCAGCGCATCACGCACCTGGGACTTGCCGACCTTCAGCCGACGCCCCATCTGCTCGTAGATGTCGAGCGCCAGCAGCTCGGGGTCGGATTTGAGCCTCAGGCTGGGATTGAGAACCGATTGCGCGCCGATTCCCAAAGCGGCCCGGATCATGAAGGTAT
>JBATHN010000194.1:0-10279 GCA_049666885.1 Desulfobacterales bacterium | reverse complement strand
ATCGACAATGCCCTGAGACTCTCTGCCGCTTCAGTGCGTCAGGCCGAGAAAAAACTGGTCGAACGCAACCGCGAGGTGCTCATGGCCGAGGGCCTGGAAAATGCCGAGCGTCTGGTGGAGCGGGAATTCGACCGGATCAACGCCGCGGTGGTTCGCGACCTCAAAGGGTATCCGGCCCTGCAGCGACAGATGGCGGAAGTAGCCACCAAGCTCGAGGAGGATCACGCCCAAAGTGTGGAGGTACCGCCGAACCTGCCGAACTGGATTGGCATTATCGAGTCCATCTCCACCATCAAGCACGACGGCGACCCGATGGTGGGCAAGATGCTGGGAGAAATCGACCGGAACCTGCGAGAACATAACCGGACAGCGATCGAGAGCTTCCGCAGCTCAAGCGGCAAACGCCAGGGCCTTCTCAATCGCATGCAGCCGTTATGGCGCAAGGTACAAAAAACATTGGATAATATCGGTCGTTCTATTTCTGATCTGACCAACCGGGCCAAGAGCATCGACCGCTACATGGACGACTACCATGAAATTCGAGCCCGGACTGATAAGGCGGCCCGTAAGCTCTCCTCGTCCTCCACGACTCAGTTCTTTATCGCCGGTCTGGTGCTGCTGATTGCCATCGGCGGCGCAATCATCAATTTCAACCTGATTGCACTGCCCATGTCGGAAATGGTCGGTGGCGGCAGTTTCATCGGGCCATACAGGACATCCGATGTGGCAGGCCTGGTGATCATTTTGATCGAACTCAGCATGGGGCTCTATCTGATGGAGTCGCTGCGCATCACGCGCCTGTTCCCGGTCATCGGCGCCATGGACGACAAAATGCGCATGCGCATGATCTGGATTACCTTGACACTCCTGACCATTTTGGCCGGCGTGGAGTCGGCGCTGGCTTTCATGCGGGACCGCATCGCCTCCGATATGGAAGCCCTGCGTCTAACTCTGGCCGGAGTGGAACAGACGGTTCAGACGGGCAGCAAGATACCGACCATCGGTCAGATGATCATGGGGTTTATCCTGCCTTTTGCCCTGACCTTCGTAGCCATCCCTCTGGAATCTTTTATTTCCTCGGCGCGCACCGTTTTAGGGACCGTGGCCGAGGGTCTGCTCCGGCTCGTTGCTTTTCTCTTACGGCTTTCGGGCAACATTGTTTATTATACCGGCAAATTGGTCACCGCTCTCTACGACCTGATCATTTTTCCGCCCCTCTGGCTCGAGGGAGTCGTCACCGAGAGGCCGTTCAAAATTCGGCAGGCATTCGAAAAGATCTCAAAGACCCGGCATCACAGAAAGGCGGCCAAAAGCATCGAAAAAAACGAAGACCGATTAAAAATTCTGGAGAGCAGGGAATGAAGCACTTTTTTATCATCGCGCTACTGATCGGATTGGTGGTCGGCAGCTGTACCGACACTCAGAACCGGACCACGGGGGTCTACATGCTTCTGGACACCTCCGGCACCTATGCCCTCGAGCTGAAAAAAGCGCAGTCGATCGTCAATTATCTTCTGGGGACACTGCAACCAAAAGACACTCTGGCAGTGGCCTGCATCGACACCGGTAGTTTCAGTGAAAAAGACATCGTGGCCAAAGTGACGTTTGACCAGCGACCGTCGGTGGCCAATAACCAGAAAAGGGCCTTCCAAAAAACAGTAAGCGACTTCGTGGTCAAAGTGAAAAGCAGTTCCTACACCGATATCTCCGGCGGCATCCTTCAGGCCATCGAGTATCTGAACGAAGCGGGCACCGGGCAAAAATACATCCTCATTTTTTCGGATCTAAAGGAGGAACTCGCCAAGGGTCATGTGCGTGATGTCCCGTTTCAACTTTCCGATTTCAACGTAATCGCCTTGAATGTGACCAAACTGCGGCAGGACATTCGCGACCCCGGCAACTATCTCGACCGTGTCGAGCAGTGGCGATCCAAGGTCGAGAGTGGCAAAGGCAAGTGGCGGGTGGTCAACGATCTGGAGCGGATTGACGACATCTTCTCTCGGTAGTGTGCAACCATAAAAAAAGCTTCCGGCCCGAGCCGTTAAACGCCCGTTTACACGATCGGCAACTCTTCCCAAAAGCTCCCCCAGAGAAAAAAGGTTCTTCCGGTTTTTTACGACCTTTTCTATCCGCCTTCATCCTGCTAAAAGTGCCGGCGTTTTTTTCGGTTCGGTAGAAGCGGTCGCAGTTTTTAGAAAGTGCAGATCGACTCTCATCGTCCGTAACATGGCGTTCGGGCGGTCATTTTCCCTTGACTAACCCGAAATGTAGCTTTATTGTAGCTTCATATCGGTGCCGCAACCTGCGTCGTGATGCCGTCTACTCGGTGCCCATAAAAATAAATTAGATCCGTTCGGCACCGCAAATTCAGCAAAAGATACCAAAGGGCCTTCAGCGGCGGTCTTTGCCCACCGGTCGAACAGGTGATCTCGCAGACCACCTGTTCATTGTTCTGCCACTGAGGAATTATCAAACATAGTGGTCGGTTGAACCCCTGTTCAGACCGGCGGCACCACGTTTGCCGGCAGCTTTTGTCTGGCGGTTTATCTATTATACAAGGTGATTCTTTTCAAAAACTGAAAGCAAAACCGCCCCTTCCATGTTGACGATTTAGAAAGCGACCCTGGTTGATGCCACCGTTGCCTTAAAACAAAAGTTTGTTTTCTTCTACGTTAAGGGACTCTATGGCGACAAACGAAAAAACTCCCGAAACATCCGAAAATAAGGGCCCCTCGGCTGAACAACCCGACAAGCGTGTTAAATTCGAGATTTACGGCGAGGAAATGATCGAAAAGAGCGTCAAGTCGAGCGGGAACAGCGGCCGGGTCTACTTGCCGCCGAACTGGGTCGGCCACCAAGTGAAAATCATTCGAATCGACTAAGGTACCGGTAGTCGGTATAAACGCTAAAAACGTCAATCTATTAAGCGTGGTGAGGAAATTCGTCCGTGGAAAATATGATCATCAGGAGGTTGAGACCCGCTGATGCCGATGAAATCAGCCGCATCTACAGTGCCATCACCCAAAAGCCGGCTCGGGCCGATTTTAAGAATCTGGTCGAAGATCATGCCCTGAGAACCAGTGATGCCTGTTTTGTGGCCGAACTCGACGGGGCGGTAGCCGGATTCATGATCAGCTACATCATGACGCTCGGTTTCGGAGTAGAGAAAAGCGCCTGGATCGCCACGCTCGGAGTGAACCCCAAATACATGGGACAGGGTATCGGGGCGCAGCTGTCGCGTGAGGTTTTCAAGTTCTACAAGGCCGAAGGGATCCACAACGTTTACACGTCTGTACGCTGGGACTCGACCGATCTGCTCTCTTTCTTCAAGACCCTCGGTTTTGACCGCAGCAACTTTATAAACCTTCGGAAGGTGCTGGAATAATACGTAATTGGCCATCATTTTAAATCCCCGTTCATCGCAAAATTTTTGTTAAAGCTATTGTTTAAAGTAATCCCGAAGTGCCCTAACCCTTGAGTGCGACGGCAGGGCGCCAATCCGGAACTGCACATTGCCCTGCCCGCCCCCGATCATGGCAGAGGCAGGATTTTAGACGCGTGCGTTAATGAGCGGCGGTTTCGGAATTGCTATTTCGGATCTACCGTTGCCAAATCGACGGTCATAAGGCCAGAGGGATGCGACAGCCCGGTCGCCGCGGCCATGACGTGGAAAATGTGGGTGTTGTCGATGATCCGCGTGCCGGGATACCACGCGCCTTGATACGGCTCGAACAGCCTCAGGCCGCTGCCGACGGCGTAGAGCCGGACCAGTTCGTTGGTGTGGCCGCCGGAGGCATAGGTAACGTTGCCTTCCGGATAGACATATGTATCGCAGTATCGCGAAAGGCACGGTGAGATCTCGGTCTTCACCTGTAGCGGAAGATCTCCGGCGCCGAGCGGCTCGCCGAGCCGCATACCGCCGTTGCCGTGGTCGGCGGTGACGATCAAAAGGGTGTCGGACCAGGTGATGTCGTCGCCGGGCCGCTCGATGAAGGCGACTGCCGCTCGGATCCCTTCGTTCAGATCCCACATGGTGCCGATCAGGCGCCGAAAGTCGTTGGCGTGATTGGCCCAGTCGATATCCCCCTGCTCGAACATCACGAAGAAGCCCTCCGGGTCCCGGCTCAGCACCGTCAGGGCCGCCGACACGCAATCCTTTAACAGTGGATTATCGCGTGTGGCCGGGTTCACTTCGGGCGCACCGGGGTTGTCCGCCGGCACGGGCGACTCGAAATTCCCGTCCGCACCGCCGAACAGACCAAAGAGTTTCTTGCCATGTCTCGCCGCCGTGCGGGCGGCCGCCAGCAGAGAGGCGGCGCCGTCGACGCCTTTTCTTCGCTCGGCAAACACGTAGGTATCCCCTACGCCGTCGGTCTTTAGTGCGGTATAATCCGCTTCGGAGAGATACTTATATTTTCCGTACCATTGCGGATGACCGCCGCCGATCACCACCTCCGGCTGGAAGCGCCGCAAGATTTCAGCGGCAATCGCGACATAATTGCCACGGTCGACATTGTGGCTGACATGCGCCGCCGGGGTGGCGTGCGAAAACGGCACGGTGCTGACCACCCCGATCGCAAACCCTTTTTCCCAGTGCAGCCGCTCGGCAAGCGTGGTCAGAGCGCCGTCGATCGGGTCGCCTGAAAGCCAGGCAATGTTGCCGTCATCGGTTTTGAAACCAGTCGACCAGGCCGTGGCGGCCGAGGCCGAATCGGTGGCCGCCGCAGCGAGATACGCCATTCTTGACCCCTGTTCGACGCCATCCTCTCGGAAAGATTCCGGCCGGGTTCCGCCCTCGCCGGGGTTGTACCCCAGCCAGGGCAGGATGCGGTTCGGATCGTAGGGGAGCTCCCCCCGCTTCTTGGCCCAGTGATTGTATGTGGTGACATCCCAGGTGGCGACGTCAACTTGCAAGGGGAAGCGGTGAAAATCCAGCCCGTCACCAGCCCCGTAAAGGTACCGGCCGGCAGCAACCTCGTGTGCCATCTGCATGCCGTCGCCGATGAACAAGATAATGTGGCGGATCGGCACGACCGGGTGCCGGTTACCATCTGCTCCTCCGGCGGCCGAAGCCAATCCCGAGATGGCGATGCCGATTATGATAACCGGAACGGTAAAAAACCGGAGGGTCCTGGCATGAGCCATGCTGCCATCCTCCCTAACGCAATACAAGGTTAAGCTTTACTTTAGGTTATTGATATAATATATTTGATATTAATTGATAATTTTTCTATCCTGTAAGGCTTTTGAATAAAGCCGTCGCAGTCGTTCGGGAACGCACATCCACTACAGTTCAGCCAACAGCTTCAACTCCATCGCATGTGCACTGCCAGCTTCTTTTTGTTCGGTTAGCTTGAATTGAAAAATTAAGTTCCGATCCGGCAGATCGTATGATGTCGTGCCCTCCGGCAAATCGGACTTGGTGAAATAGGCCGTCCGGTAGGGTGAATTCGGATTTCTGGCATCGGTTATCCACAATCCTCCCGATATCCTGGTAATGTAACGCATGTAGCCCCTGCCGCGCTGCTGATCGTAGTGGTAACAGCGCCCCACCACAATCGAACCGGTATCCCCCCAGTTCTTGCCGCGCGGCTGTTTGATCGGAAACAGGTTGGGAATCAGGTAGCCGGGCATGAACATATCGGCTTCATAGCGCAGCTCCTTCGAGACATTCTGAAACGCGACGATTTCGACCCGGCAGCCCCTGTTCTGCAGCGCCCGAACCACCTTGACGAAATCGCCGTCCCCGGTAGCAAAAACGACCCGATCCAGGTATTCGGACTGTAGAAGCGCATCGACCGCCATGTCCAGATCGGCGTTGGCCTTGCAGTAACGACTACCGGAATCGTCCGTGAACCATTTGACGATCTTGCGGTTGATCTTGTAGCCGTATTCCCTCAGAACGAAAAAGAACTCGTTGATCTTGTATTTGTACTTCGAATCCTTGGCCGCACGCTCCTCGTCATAGGCTACGTAAACGTTCAGGCGCACGGCTTCGGCACCGTCGCGGCAGGCAAACTCACGCAAAACATCGTATTGCATGCCGAAACCACCGTTCAGTCTCATGTTTTCGGCATCGATATAAACCCCGACCTTCGAGCTGGAAATAGTATCGTTCACGGCGCCTCTCCTCAAAATTTTGGCTCAATACCGGATGAACACGAATCCGCCGCCGATCTTTTCAAACGTCGGTTCCGGAAGATGCGGCTTTAGCCTTCGGTATTCCTTGGCTTTACAGATCAGAATGAGGCGATCGGCGCCCCTGTTTTTATCGATCATTCGAATGAATTGCCCGGTACTGAGATGGCGCTGCCGGGCGTCATCGTAGCTGAGCCCGTAGGCGAACTCGTTGAGGCCGCCGATCAGGTAAACCGACTCTGTTCTGTAAAACCAGCAGACCGCCCGGATGACCGAGGCATCCACCACGAAAATCGTGTCAGGTCCGACCATGGCGGCGTGACTGAGCAGAAAGCTCCCCGGCGCCTTGATGGTGGTAATGCGGTCCGGCACGCTCCAGGGACCCGCCAGCGATAGAAAAACCGGTGCGATGACGAACAGGGCCATCTTTCTTCCGGCCCTTGCATGCTTCGCAGCCCACACCAATGAAATGGTGCTAAAAACGAGGCCGGCGGTCATGAACACCCATTTCCACACCTCTACACTGCCGTATATTCTGATCCCGCCCACCCCGTAAACCTGGTTGGCAGAGAGCGCAACGGCCGTCAGACCCGTCACTGCCGCCAGAATGCAGGCTCCGAAATTAAACGCCCGACGTCTTCCGGCATCGAGGTATCGGTCGATACCGGCGGCGAGCAGGACGGCCAGCGGGGGGAAGCAGGGCAGTATGTAGGTCGCCAATTTTCCCTCTGAGGCTGAAAAAAAAATAAAGGGGAAAAGCAGCCAGCAGATCGCAAAGCGATACAACGAGTGCCTGGTGCCTGCCGCGCGCAATCCGATCGCCGCCGCCGGAAAAAGAAAGGACCAGGGGATGGCCCCCAGGACGATGACCGGTACAAAGAACCAAAACGGTTGCGGGTGCTGACCTCCGGTCGAAGACAGAAAACGCTGCACATGCTCGACCCAGAAGAAATAGTGCCAGAAATCAGGCTCCCGCCGCGCAATCGCCAACGCCCACGGAAGGGAAACCAGAACGGCGGCCAGCATCGGCAGCCAGACGATCCTGAACAGCTCCCGCCAGCGGCGTTCCCAGATCATGAAGGGCAGTATTGCTGCCACCGGCAGCGCGAATGCCAGAAATCCCTTGGTCAGAAAAGCCAGCCCCAAAAACCCGCCGAAAAGCGACAGAAGGCCGTTTTTTCGCGCTCCCGCATCGGATGTGTGCGCCATTAAAAAGCACGCCATGGCGGCCGTCAACCACAGCGCGAGCAGCCCATCCAGAACGCTGAAGGTGCCCACAGCGAATGTTTCCACAAAGGTCAACTGGGCGCCGGCCGCTAGAGGTGCCTCGCGGCGGGACCCGCCGCCGAAACGGCGTACCAGCAAAAAAATGACCAGGGCCGACAAACCGGCAGCCGCGGCCGAGGGAAACCGCACGCCGAATGGGTTCTCTCCGAACAGCAGTATCGAGACGGCATTGGCCCAATAGCCCAGGACCGGCTTTTCAAAATACCGGATGCCGCAGATACGGGGAACGACCCAGTCCCCACTGGCGATCATTTCACGCGGAATTTCGCCGTAGCGGGTCTCGTCGGGAACCGCAAGCGGCCGCGCGTTCAAAGGCACGAGATAGATCAGTACAAAAAGGCCGATCAAGGCCAGTGTTGGTTTACGCATCACTCAATCGTTTTGTTTCGGCTCTCAAGTGGCGCCTGGCAGGCAACCCACCCCTCCCGGCCCTCGATTTCGGCCGGTACGACCCGCGCGCGGTCAACCACCGGCGTCAGCCTGAGAATTTCACCCAGGGGCACGAACGCGATCTTCCTCGCGGCCGCCGACGCCAGGAATCGTTCGAACATCGCGGCGCAGGCAATCCCTTCGACCTCGGCGTGAATGGTCAGAACATTGAGTCTTTCCGGATTCAGCAGGGACAGGAGGTGGTCGTTATATTGGTCCGGGGACAGGCCGCGGCGTCCGATGAGCTCGTCATAGGTCGGCAGGGTAACGGGCACCTGGGGTTGCGGGAGTTCACGGCCCGCCACCACGGGCCTAAAAATACTCCGGCCCCGGCAGTCGCTGTTGAAGTCGAACGGAAACCGGCTTTCGCTGTCGAGCACGCGGTCGTTGCATTTCCAAGCCGGAGCCGCCGAACAGGTCGGCGGACGCCCGGTAATATCCGTCAGCAGTGTCACGCTGCGGTGCAGGTGGTCGTAGATGGCATCGGTTGTCATTTTGTCGATGCGGGTCTGCCAGGCATGATGGTCCCAGGCGTGAACGCCGACTTCGTGGCCGGCATCCGCCACCGCACGAATAACCGGGGCAAGTTTTTCTCCAATGATCGGACCGGGCATGAGCGTGCCCCGAATGAGGATGTCCCAGCCATAGAGGCTGGCCGCGTGCGAGCGCATCATCTTCCAAAAAAAAGTGGGCCGCACCAGGCGTCGGAGGTGCCGGCCCATGTTGTCGGGACCGATCGAAAAAAAGAAGGTCGCCTGCACGTTGTGACGGGACAGAATCCGGCCCAGTTCCGGCACCCCGCGCCGCGTGCCCCGGAAGGTGTCGACGTCGATCCTGAGGCCGGCCCTCACGATTCGCAGGTCCTTGTGAAGCGCCCGTTCGAGGGGTTCGGACACCCCGGCCTGTCATCTTTTCGATATCGATCCGGTTGATAACGATTGGGCGCCGGCATCTAATTCTCCGTCGCGACCGCTTCGCGCAGGAAGAAATCGAGCGTCCGGCTGACCGAGGCTTCCAGACCGACGGTCGGGGCCCACTTGACAAGCCTTTTGGCGTTGCGGATGCTCGGTCGCCGGTGTTGGACGTCCTGGTAGCCTGAACCGTAGAACGATTTGCTCTCCACGGTGCGGAAGCCCGCAAAAGGGGGGAATTTGTCTCTCAGCGGGTGCTCCTGGAATTTCTGCACCAGCATCTCGGCCAACTCTTTGATGCTGGCCTCGTTGTCGGGGCTGCCGATGTTGATGATCCGCCCGTTGCACCGGCCCCCCTCGTTTTCAATGATGCGATAGAGACAGTCGACCCCGTCGCTCACGTCGGTGAAACATCGTTTTTGGTGACCGCCGTCAACCAGTAAAATAGGCGTCCCTTCGGTCAGATTCAGAATCAACTGCGTGATCGCCCGCGAGCTTCCAATCCGCGCCGAAAAGAGACTGTCGAGGCGTGGACCGATCCAGTTGAACGGCCTGAACAGGGTGAACTGGAGACCCATTTTCTGGCCGTAGGCCCAGATCACCCGATCGAGCAGTTGCTTGCTGCAGGAATAGATCCAGCGTTGCTTGCTGATCGGTCCCAGAATCAATCGGGAATTATCTTCGTCGAACACCGGATCGTCGCACATGCCGTAGACCTCGGAAGTGGAGGGGAATATGATCCGTTTCTTGTACTTCACGCAATAGCGCACCACCCGCAGGTTTTCTTCGAAATCGAGCTCGAAGACCCTCAGCGGGTTGCGGGTGTATTCGATCGGCGTGGCGATCGCCACCAGCGGGAGCACGAGGTCGCACTTTCGGATGTGATACTCGATCCACTCGCGGTGGATGGCGATGTCGCCCTCATCGAAGAAAAAATCCTTCCTGCCCCGCAACCTCTGGATGCTGGTCGCCTGGAGGTCCATGCCGTGCACCTCGTATCGGCCGCTTTCGAGCAGCCGCTCGCACAGAGCATTTCCGATGAAGCCGTCGACCCCTAAAATGAGGACCCTCTTCTTGCGGGCCTTTTCGATCCGATCACTCACACAGGGACCGAACGTCATGCCCTCGACCAGCATGAGTTCGCGGGCCAGCTGCACCCCGCTCATGTATATTCCTTCGGCCGCCTGGCCGAAGTCGACCCGCACGGCCCCCTCTCCGCAGGCGATGACCAGAGGATCGGTCGAGATGATGGTCCCCGCCGATCGGTCCTCGGCGGGGCCTTCCCAGCGGGTCACCTGCCAGAACAGGCATTTGCGGTCGCCCATGAAACTAAAGGCACCCGGATATGGACGCGTGACGGCCCGCACCAGGTTCCGGATTTGCGCGGCACTCCGGCTCCAGTCGATCTCGCCGTCTTCCGGTCTGCGACCGCCGAAGTAAGTGGCCTGCGAAGGGTCCTGAGGAATCCGCGGTGCCCGGTCCGCCTTGATCAAGGGCAGACAGGTGTCGAGCAG
>JBATHN010000193.1:0-9862 GCA_049666885.1 Desulfobacterales bacterium | reverse complement strand
AGGCCGCCAGATCGAGATGCCGCTGCCGGTCTCGCCAGGCGATCGCGACGCCGTGAGGCAACGGCAAGGGATCGCCGCCGCCAAGCTCGCATCGAGCGCTCACCTGCGCGGCCCTCAGTATGACGAGATTTTGCCGGTTTCCCGTACCGCCGGCTACGGACCATGCCAGAGTGGATTCGCTGAGCATGGCGAACCAGCGCGCACGACGGATCAAATAAGCGCAGCGGCACAGCAGCGACTCGATGGTGGCGGTCACCGCCTCCGGGGTCCATTCGAAAGGCTGCGGGTCTGTCTGCCCTGCGGGATCGAGCCGCCTGTCGTCGTCCTCGTCGATCTTGTTTTCTTCGGTTTCCAGAGCGTCCTTCCAGCACCGGGTGCCGATTCGCATCAGCGCCGGCCAGACCGTCTCTGCCGCCGGCAGACCGGTGTGCTTGTGTCGAAACAACCACAACCCCTCGACAAAACATTGAGGGTCGCAGGTGTGTGGTGGTCCCATGTCCAACAGATTCTCCGTCGCGGTTTCCTGCAGTCGGTCAGCCGTCGGGATACCCTGTTGCAGCAGGCTGCCGATAACGTGCACTGCGGCAAAGGCCTTGCTGCCGGGAAGCGGTCCGACGTGATGCGTTCCGTCAGGGATGGGTGAAAAAGAGCGAAAGTCCTTCGCACCGAAAACCAACTGCCGCCGGCCTTCCTGCAGAGCTTTGTTATAAGGTGGGCAAACACGTTTGATCTCACCGGATTCGAGCAGGGCGGCTTCCAACGCCGATGCGGTCGGTGTGACCTCCAAGTCGACGGCCTGGGAAAGCATTTCGAGGGTGTGTTCCGCATGCCGGCGACTGGTCTGGAAGTAGCTGTTGACTCGCTGTTTGAGAGAGGCGGCCTTGCCGATGTAGAGAATGTCGCCGTTCGACCGCAGCATGCGGTAGATGCCGGGCCTGTCCGGAACCGCCGCTCGCGCTTCGCGGGGCATGGGAAATGATCTTTTGGTCGAAGGAACCGGGCATGTGCGCAGCCAGTCGCGCAGCTCGTCCCAGGTGTGGATACCGGCATCCTGCGCCAGAAGGCGCACCAGGTTCTGCCAGATGAAAGCGGTGGCCGCCGTGTGAGCTGCGCAGCGCTTGAGCGCGGGGACCGAGTGCCCCAGAAATCCGGCCACAGCTCTAAGCCCCTTGCGGGGTAGGCCGGGTATCAATCGACGGGTGATGTCGTGCGTGCAGATGATGTCAAAGGGAAAAACGCGGTTGAGAGAATGCGTCCGGTGAAGGTGCCGGAGAAAGGCTTTTTCGTAACGGGCGAAGTGGATCACGGTCGGGCAGAGACCGTTGCGGCCGACCGGCGGCAGCCTGTGGGCCGCCGCCTCGAGTTGCCTGTAAACATCCGGGGTGCGGGCTCCTACGGACAAATCGCTGCTGTCGATGCCGGTCAACCGTTCCACCGCCCGCGAAATCGAAACGCCGTCCGTCAGCTGCAGCAAGAAAGAGACGGAATCGCACGCCACCGCACCGGCCGGACGACCGGCACAGGCTGCCGACCATCCGATCTCGAAGAGATGAGCCGTCGGGGGATGGTTGCCGGTTGCCTGGCAGTCGAGTACCATAACGGTGAGGTTTTCAAGGGAAGGATTCAAATTTCAAGCCCTGCACGAGCTCAACGTACGAAGAGCCGACCGTCGTGTTCGCCGACAAGGCGGTTTAAAAAATCGGCGCATCAATGAACAACAGCTGTCAATAGAAATCCAAACGCACGGCCACTATAGGCCATTGACCACCACGGGGTAAAGATAAACTAAACAGATGGCTTGACACGCAAGATATTTCATCAATATGTTGGTCCCGTTCATCGAGAAGAAGATCCGCGAGGTTGAAAAACCGCATGCCTAAACCTAAAAACGCCATGGAAATCTTTCAACTGCTCGACCAGTCGAACTGCCGGCAATGCGGGGAAAAGACCTGCCTGGCATTTGCCGGCGCGGTTTTTACGGGCCGAAGAAAACTCGAGGATTGTCCGAAGCTGTCTCCAGAAACCACTCAGTGCTGCGCCGAGGAAAGCCAGGTTGAAAACGACGTGGAGCAGAACCGAGACGCCTACCTGGCGCAGCTCAAAAACGAGGTCGCCGGTATTGACCTCGCAAAAGCCGCTCAAAGGACGGGCGGCAGATTCGTGGACGGCACACTGACACTCAAAGTGCTCGGCAAGAATTTCGGTGTGGATGAAAAAGGAAAACTCTTCGCCGACATCCACATCAATCCCTGGGTGGCGGTCCCGTTTCTCAGCTATGTACTTTACGGTAAGGGACAGCCGGTATCGGGGAACTGGGTGTCGTTCAGGGAACTGAGCGACGGTATGGAGCGCTACCCTCTGTTTCAGAAGCGCTGTGAGACCCCCATGAAGCGTGTGGCCGATGCTTACCCCCGCCTTTTTGACGACCTGGTGCACATTTTCAGCGGTCGCAAAGTGGCGAAACAGTTCGAATCGGACATATCCGTCGTCCTGCATCCACTTCCCAAGGTTCCCATCATGATCTGCTACTGGCTGCCCGAAGACGGTCTCGCATCGAGCCTCAACATCTACTTCGATCAAACAGCCGACGAAAATCTCGACATCGGTTCGATCTTCTCGCTGGGGGCCGGATTGTCACAAATGTTTGCCAATCTCGCCCGGCGCCACGGATTCCCCAAGGCGACTGAAACATAGATCAACCTTTGAAGTTGCCATTTTTCTAAAAAGTAAAATAACGTTATGCACACTGGTGTGCCCAACGAATATATCACGTCTGTTGCGCGAAGAGCATTGCCGTTTCATAAAGTAGGTAGTTTCCATCCATAAATGGCCCTTTCCTGCAATTCCCCGCCTGCTTCGGGACATATCGGCGTCAATCGGCGGAATCGCTTGTGCGGCGTACACGAGTACGCCTCCGCGCAATTCCTTGATTTACTTGAACTTGCAGAAAATTGCTCATTTCTGAATCGGAAACTAATCAGTGCCCTTATTGAAACCGTGGATGGGCACTATGTAACAAATTCCACAATGTGATATAAAATGCCCATAAATTCGGGATTGAATTCCAGCAATCCCTTAAGTGATCTCTAAGAATAATATTTTTTAACTTTCCGTAATAATATAAAAAATTTTATGTTCTGTTCCTCAAGCCCATATTTTGCACAATTCTTGCTTCCCTAAAAACTTAACGGCTCGAGTTCAGATGCCATATCCGATGAACGATCTGCCTTCGGAAACATTTCGGGAACGTCCCCGGAAAGGACTTTACGAAAGTTCTCAATGCCGCTCCCGGAAAGAGTCGCCATTGGGAGTTTCTGAAGTGAGGCCTTGAGCCTTTACACCGAAGAGTCAAGGTCCGATGATAGGGGGTGGTGACCCCGTTGCGGAGAGTGCTCGCGAATTATAGAAAGGTCAACCTGTGACGACAGGTTGGCTTTTTCTTTTTACCATCGGAATAGTGGCTATCCGAGCGATTCGACCTTGGCCCGATTCTTTTTCGATGCGGGATCGCAACTGAGTTGGTCTAACTCCTCTGCCAGGGATTCGAGGCGCTTTGAAAGATGATTTCTCTGGTTCGGCGTCAGGGTTTCCAACAGATAGGACAGCAACTCGAGGGTGCGTTGCGTGTTGACGTCAATTTTACGTTGGTAATCTTCGGTTCTGAATCCTTCTGAATTCGTGAGCAAGCCGAGGAGTGCGGCTTGTATTTCATCCCGGTTGGTTCGGCTTTCCAGTAAATGCCGCCAAGCGGCCTGAATCTGGCGGCGGTTCGCAACCCGGTCAGCTGCGATAGGCTCGATCTGCAGACTCCAGTCGGTAACCGCCTGAAGCTGGGATTCGGTCAAGCCGCCCAACCAATAATTCAGGCGCTTTTGCATGCGTTTTTGGCGGTTATGGATGATTTTTTGTGGTGGCGGTGCGACGAATTTGCTTTCGATTTCGCGGTTTTTCTTTTCCAGATTCTCGAAGAGTTCACCGACTTGCTCATCCGTAGCCGATACCAGGATGTCGGCAATGTCGGGACTGATTTGGCGTATCAAAGCATTCCAGTACCGGGTCAACCGAATTTTGTATATGTCCAGGCGTTCCAACGTAACCGGCCGGCCGCTGTCATCAACCTCCCGGCGTAAATCCCGCAGAAATTCAGCATACTCCGGCAGTTGCGTCCGGCAGTGCCAGTCGAGCTGTCGAGCGAGTCGCGCTCTGAGCTGGCTGCTTTGGCCAGGTTCCAGGGAAATGTAATCGTCCACATACCAGGGTACGAGCCAATCCAGGTTGGGATAGTACAACCTGGGACCGCAGGCACTCAACAAAATGAGCCAAATGACCAGGGCCAGTATTTTTTTCATATAACCATTGTGAGGTGGATTTTCGACGGTGACCATGGCCGGAAGGCGCTGCGAGAACGCTACCTGCCATCACAGAAAAATCCGCTTTTCGATGTTCGGCAATTCGCGGGCGCATCGTCGGGTCTGATAGGAAGACGCCGCAGGGACCCTGTGCCGCCAATCACCTCGCGTTCAGCTTTGCAACCACCGGCCAACCGAATAACCGCCTGCGGAAACGATGGTGCACAGCACAACCCCCCAAGCGATGTCGACCGGAACTAAGGCGGCCGGCCAATTTCGAATCAGCGCGTAGTTGGTCAGTTCGTAGGTAGCATAAGTAAAAAAGCCGTACAAACCGCCGAGGACCATCGCATTGACCAGCGATGCCCGGCTTAATGCCGGCGCGACACAAAAGATCATCAAACCGACAATGTAGATCACGTAAAAGGCAATCGCCGCCAGCCAGTTGACCCGTTGACTGAGCAATTCCCCCAGTTGACGATGATAAAAGGATTGGGCCACCCAGCCGAGCCAGATGAAATCGACAGCCAGAAATACCAGCAGGCTGGCTGCATAAACAATGATGTATTTATAAACCGGCATTTTCCTGTCGTCTCCTTGAAAATTACACTCATTAAATGGGGTATGGAGTAATAATATCAATCTATGATGGCCTTTATTCGATACCTCCCCGAAAAATCACTTTATGGACTAAGGTCGCGCTAACCGGATGGCAAGTTTGCCTTCTTTGATTTTATCTTTTTTAAAAGAGGCCTCAGCAGATAATACAAACCGGTCACTGTCGGCAGGCAAATGAGACTCCACGCCACGATCGCACGCAGGGTCGTGTCCCACAGCTGTCGGATGGTATCCCAAAGATCGGTTTTGAACATCGAAATCAATTGCGAAGCCGAAAGAGGCAACGGGTCGACGCCGAACAGCCAGGCGCCGAACTGGAAAAATGGGATCAGAAGCGCAATTTGAAGTGGATACACCAGATAATTGACCAGCTGGATGGCCGGCAGATTCAGCCTGAGCAGAAGAGCGGCTATGGTGCACAACAGTGTTGTGGAGCCGATCACCGGAAATATACCGATGACCACTCCAACAGCCATACCCAGGGCAATCTTTTCCGGGGAAATGCCCTGTCGGAGCAATTTGACAATCGGATCGATAATTTTTCTTTGAAAAAATCCCCGCTTCATCAACCGTTTCACCGTGTAACTAGTGCCCATCCGCGATCTTTTAAAGGCACTTCTGAGTGTCCTATTCATAAATGAGAATTTTTTTCGCTGGGCAAGGCCGCACAAGGGTTTGCAGCGAGGTGTACTTTATGTACGCCGCAGTCGGAAACCCGCGGAGAACGCAGTCCAGCGTAAAAAAGGCCATTTATGGATGGACACTAACTAAGGTTTCAACACGCACGTCTACCGTCAACCTGAAAAGCTTTCGTACAATATAGGGCTCTTTGGCCGATTTTCCAGTCGGCGGCATTTCCATCCGTAAAAAAAGGACCCATCAAGGGTTTGAAGCGGTTTTGAAGATATTTCGATACGCGGAGCTGCGCCTCAGGAAAGGAAAGCTTTAGACCGTTCGAGTGGGGGAAAAACGGGACACGTCAAATGCCGGTTCCGTTCCTGCGATCAGATCAGCGAAAACCTCACCCAATACCGGTGCAAACTTGAAACCGTGACCGGCCAGAGCGGCAGTGAAGACGTTATCGTACCCGGGAAGCGCCCCCAGCAAAAACTCACCGTCAGGGGTTTGCGTGTAAAGACAGACATCGGAGTCGATGGTGCAATTCGCCAAAGTCGGGATGCAATTCCCCAAAAAAGACCGGATGTCCGCAACCTCTTCGGGTGTAACGGGTCGGACAGGCGCCTCAGGATCGCAATCTGAGAGGTTGTTGTGAGCGGCCACTTTGACGCGCCCACCGGATCTGATCACAGGCAGGGAGTAAAGCTCTGCGTATTGAGCGACACCATCGATTTCGAACGCGGGGAGCTGCCAGAAATTGACGGGAAAGTTTCCCAGTTCGAAAGTCCTTTCTGACGGTGGTGCCACCCAATGAACCGGAACCCGCTTAGGCAAAAGCCGAGCGCCCATGATACCGAACAGAGGCTTGTTGCATGCGCCGGCTGCCAGCAGCAGGCTCCCTCCTTCGAGCGTTTCCCTGGACGTATGAACCAGAACCCTGTCGCCGTGTTTTGACCAGCGTTCCACCCGTTCGTCGAATCGCAGCACCGCTCCCGCCCTTTCCGCCTCGGTCAGGAACGTGGCGATGCTCAATTCCGGGAATAACAGACCGGCCTCGACTTCCAATCCTGCCGCGAGCGCGTCAGACGGGGCCAACTGCGGCCATCGCTTACGGACCTCGGCCGCCGTCAGGGCATGATGCGGGATATTGCCGGCGCGGGCACTGGCAAGAAAACCTTTGACAGCCGGGCCATCCGGCAGACCGAGGGTTAAATTTCCCGTCGGGACGAGAAGTGTTGTTCCCGTATCCCGCTCGAGTTTCCGCCATAGCTCCCATGCCCGCAGTGCCATGGGGACGTAACCGGTACCTTCCAGGTAAGCCCGGCGGATGCTGCGCGATTGGCCATGGTGACTGCCCCGGTTGTGTGGCGGGCGAAATGCGTCAAGGCCGATAACAGAATGGCCCCGGCGCGCCAACTCCATAGCGGTTGCGGAACCGACCGTACCCAACCCGGCGATGATAACGTCATATGCGTTCATAAGATGTTACCCTGTTTAATCTTCGGAAATGAATCTCCCTGCAGCAAGCTGCAGGCTATCAAAGCTGGTTGATTTTATCCCCTCACCCTAACCCTCTCCCCAGGGAGAGGGAATCTGTGGTAACTCTTTGGCAAGCCACAGGAATTTATCAAATTCAATTCATTCTAATTGATATCTTCAACGGATGAGGTTTCGGTACAAAAAAGAGGTCAGCGTTTGGACCAGCCGGCAGGGCTACCGAATGCCGGGAGGAGCATGTTTTCGAAGTCCTTTTTCAACCTGGCGCGTTGTGGGAAAATAAACACCCTGAAAGTGAAACAGTAATCCGATCCCCCAGCCGATCACCGGCCACTGAAACCACCAGGGTCCGGGTGTCAGGCTGTTTATCAGCAGAAGAATGCCACAGGTAATAAGGTAGCTCCAAAGGTGCCAGTGGAAACCGAATTTGCGGCTTTGCCGCCAATCTCTTTCCATGGTTTCCTTTGACTTTTCTGCCATTTCCTGTAAAAGAGCCGCTTCAATCACCTCGGATTTTAGTCCCAGTTCGCGGCCGATTTCAAGAAGATCTTCCCGGCTGATGCCGATGCGCTGTTTCAGCAGCAGCGCCCGCTGAATGACGCGATTGACCTCTTCTGTGCTGAATGTTTTCATAATTATCCAGTGCTCGGCGCCGGCACCGTCTTGATGGTGACATCACGCTGAGGAAAGGGGATGTCGATCCCTTCTTTTATAAACCGTTTGTAGACCGCGGTATTCAACAAATGCGTCACCCGTCCGCGCAGAACCGGCTTATCCACCCAACACAGCAGTTCGTGGTCGAGGCTCGAATCGCCGAAGGCACGAAAGCGCACCCGTGGCGCCGGCGCCTTGCATACTTCCGGTTGGCTGCCGGCCACATCCATGAGGACAGACTTCACTTTGTCGATGTCCGATCCATAGGCCACGCCTACTTTGACGCGGATGCGGTATCGTTCGTAGGGACCACCGGTCTCATTGGTGATCTTGGCGTTACCCATGATGGAATTGGGCACTGTGATCTCGACGTCGTCGCGGGTCAGCAAGCGTGTGCTGCGAATGCCGATGTGCGTTACCTCCCCCCGCTCGCCCGAATCCAGCACGATGAAATCTCCGAGCTTGAAGGGCGCATCGGTCAGAATGAACACCCCCGAAAACAGATTGGCCAGCGTATCCTTGGCGGCAAATGAAATAGCCAAACCGAGAATACCGGCCGAGGCAATCCAGGCAGTCACATTGATTTTCCAAGCCAGAAAAACGAAGTAGAGCGCCAGAGCCACAACCAAAATCACCAGCAGATTATTGAACAACGGCAGGGTGCGGTGCTGAATCAGGGCAAACCGGCTGTCGTCGCGGCTCACCAGTTCAATGATCAGTTGCAGAAACCGAGCGGCGGCCTTTGCCCAAAGAAAGATGGCCACGGTTTTCAGTCCGCTCAGGGTCACGAAGTGGACGGTCTGTGAAAAATCCAGCCGATCGGTGGCCACCGCCAGCCCGAGGAGTAGGATGCTGACAAAGATCGGTCTGTGAAAAATATCGAGGATCTGGTCGTCCAGCGTGAACTTCGTTTTCGTCAGGAGGCGCTTGATGAAACGGGTCATGATCATGTCCACGATCTTGGCGACGAGAACAAAAAGAATGAAGATCAAAACGGCCTGCAAATAACGATTGGGCGCAATTTTCGCGAGCACATCCAGTAACTGCTCTTTGTTGAAATCCATTGCCTTTCCTTCTTCAATACGTTCTGACGGTTTAAAATTCGCAGTGGTATTTGTCGTTGAACTGATCCATTACGGCCAACAGGTCTTCCGGCAATTTTTCCCTGACCTGAAAAACGATGTCCGCAGGTATATGTTTGTAATAGGCCTGGGCGATGCCGCCGGCGATGCAAGCCATTGTGTCGGCATCTCCACCAAGAGATATAGCGTTTTTCAGGGTGGTCTCGTAATCATCGGCATCGAGAAAAGCGATGATGGACTCGGGCACGGACCCCTGGCAGGAGACATCGAAGAAATAATCCGGCCTGATGTCCTCGACCGTACGATGAAGATCGTAGGCAAAGCGATCCTCGATCAGGGTTCGAATAGCCTCTTTGTTTTCAACGCGCCGCGCCAAAAAAATGGCCAGCGCCGTTGCCTGTGCCCCTTTGATACCTTCCGGATGGTTGTGGCTAACCTCGGCGGATTGCCAGGCATGTGACAGCACGTCTTCAATCGTTTCGTAAGCAAAACCCACGGGAGACACCCTCATGGCCGAGCCGTTTCCGTAACTGTTGTACGGCGTTGCGTCAGCATCCCAGATCCAGCGCCTGAACAAACCGCCGTAAGGCAGATTGGGGTATTTTTGGGCAAAGGACTTCAGCGACTTGCCATAATCAATTCCGGTTAGTATGGCATTGGCAACCGCGATTGTCATAACCGTATCGTCTGTAAATTCGGCCACTCTTGTGGGAAAATTTACCGTTTTAATCGGAGAGCTTTCATAAGGTGACCCGATCATGTCCCCCGCGATGGCGCCGATCATTTTTACTTCCTTTACACTGCAACTGTCCCCGAAGGGTTCGCGATAAAATAGGTTGGCAATTTTGGGCGTTGAGGCGCCCGGCCGGCAAGGCGCGAAAAGGCAGGAATATCTGGATATTCCGAGTTTTCGCAACGCGGCCGGGCGGGATGCATCGGCGTCTAAAATGTTAAGTTATTTTTGAACGAGCCCTAACTCAATCACTTCAGCGTTTCGTCTAAAAATTCCGTAAAGCGCTTCCAGGATTTCTTGTCCGCATCTGC
>JBATHN010000192.1:0-1929 GCA_049666885.1 Desulfobacterales bacterium | reverse complement strand
CCTCGACACATTCACGCAGGCACGCGCGATGGACGACAAAAGCATTGTTGATGCACAGATCATATTTGGGGGAACTAAAATCCTCTTCGGACATGCACCTCTTGACGGACTGGTCCAACTTTTCCTGGCACTTGTCTTCGCATGTTAATTTTGCTTGCCCCAACGTGGCGGCAACAAAGAAAACCAATGTAAAGACGATACATCTGTAAATGGTTTTCATTGTTATCACTTGATCACATTTTCTGCCCGGACCGGTATGTTTTCGAGGGCCGTGCTGAAGGCATCGGCAATGTCTCTCACATAATATTCTGTCATGATATTGCATGATACAGTGTCATAATGTCACTGTCAAATGAAGTATTTTGACAGGCGTTGACATTAAAGTTGACCGGTTTCCCGCCCAGATAATGCCGCTGGCCTGAAAAGCGGCCAGTTTGATCGAAAGAGAAACCGTGCCATTTTGGCGTAGTTTCATATAAGGGTTCAAAGGTTCACCGTTCCCCGTTCAGGGTTGAAGGATTGAGATCTTTCATTGAACGTTGAAGCTTGAGCCCAGAACCTCTACCTGGAACTAGTCAGTTTAGGTACTATTCATCGGCCCAAAAATTGATTAAACGCTTAATTACTTTCGGCGGACCTCTTCGTTCTCCGCCAGGTCCCGGCGCGTGCCGAGATAGCGAATAGCGCCGTTGTCGATGACGCAGCCGCGATCGGAAAGCCGCAGGGCCACGGCCTGATTCTGCTCGGCCACAAACACTGTCAGGCGGCTCTCCTTCAAGCACTATTTTATGTAACAGTCTTAATGATATTGTTTAAAGTCAATCTTGTAATACTATCGAAAACTTAGGCAACCGAGCACCCTCTTTATAAGACCAGGCTGGTAAAAATCAGTTGTATTGAACTCGCTGGGCGCTGTAACATCATTTCCCGATGAAAAAAGCGACCCACAGGCTCCTCGGCGAACTGGCGGTATTCGCATCGGCCTTCTGCTTCTACCTTTCGACAGTGGTGATCAGATGGTCCCAAGCCGAGGTCACGATCGATCCATCCTACTTTGCGTTTTTCCGGTTTCTGACCGGATTTCTCGTGGTCTGTGCCGTTATGGCCTTGAGAAGCCAATCGCCGCGCCCACAGCGCTACCACCTGCTGGTCGGAAGAGCCGTGGCCAACAGTGTGGCAGTATACTGTTTCTACATGGCGGTAAAATACACCTCGGTGGCCGAGGCCAATATCTTGAATATGACCTACCCGGTCTTCGTGGCCCTGCTTTCGTGGGGAATGCTGCGCGAACAGCGCGACCCGACAGCCCTGGCACTGGTGGCGGTTGCCTTGGCGGGCATTTGGCTCATTCTGGCTCCCGCCAAAATCGACATTAAGCTGGCTAACCTGTGGGGATTGGCGTCGGGAGTGTCGGCGTCCTTTGCCATTATGTACCTAAGCGTCAGCCGTCGTTATCACGATGCCAACACGGTGCTTTTTTTCATGTTCGGCTTGGGATCGCTCTTGACGGCAGCCGTTTTTCACAAAAACTTTTTCTGGCCAAATTCAACCTGTCTCTATTATCTGGCCCTGTGCGCCGTGGCCGGTATCGCCGGACAGTTTTTGATCACCATCGGTTTTCGCTTCATCACTGCCGTCGAAGGGAGTATCATATCATCGACGCGGATTTTGCTGGCGGCGTTGCTCGGGCCAGTTATGACAGGGGAAGGGCCTTTGACCACAGCCGGATGGATCGGCGCGCTGCTCCTTTTCGGCGTCAATGCCGCCCTGGCCATGCGTCGGCCGCATCCGCATTAGGCCCTGCCGAGGGGTCCAGCTCTATACGAAGGCATGGAGGTTATTATTTGCCGGCGTCTCAGCGGCAAATGAATTAAATTCACTCTGCGACTCTGCGGTGATTGGATGTTACACATAAAATCCGGTTACCCG
>JBATHN010000191.1:0-3690 GCA_049666885.1 Desulfobacterales bacterium | reverse complement strand
GGCACGCTCTATGACCGCATCCTGGTCAATTACCTGCGCAGCCGTGGGCATGATGTGGACATTTTATCGCTCTCCCCCGGGCGGGGTTACGGACGGCAATTTGCCGGCAATTTCTCGCGTTCTCTGTTGCGTCAACTGAGAGGCCGTCCACCGGATATCCTGCTGCAGGACGGCCTATGCCATCCGTCCCTTTTTTTTCAGAACAGGCGTCTGCGTGCCGTCAGCAACGGACCGGTTGTGGCGCTCCTCCACCAGGTGCTGAGCAGCCAACCCCGGAACAAATGGCAGAATACCGTGTTTCGAATGGTTGAAAAGCAGTATCTGCAATCCGTCGATGCCTGTATTTTCAACAGCCGAACCACTCGTGACGCAGCGACGGCCTGCGGTGCCGGTGCTTGCCCAAACATCATCGCTCAGCCCGCCGGAGACAGACTCGGGTCCTTGCATTCGACCGATGACATCACCGCACGCTCACGAGAAAAGGGGCCCTTACGGCTGCTTTTCCTGGCCAATGTGCTGCCGCACAAAGGTCTTCACCGTTTGATCGACGCGCTGGCTGCGGTCTCGCTGCGAGTGTGGCGCCTGTCGGTCGTCGGCAGCCTGACCATGAATAATTCATATGCCCGACAGATCGGCGCTCGGATCGACGCCTGCGGCCTGTCTCAGAACATCCGGTTTATAGGTGTCCAGGATGGTCCGGCTCTATCCGCCATTCTGAAAAAAAGCCACCTTTTGGTCCTGCCATACTCCCAGGAGGCCTTCGGTATCGTCTTTCTCGAAGGAATGGCCTTCGGGCTGCCGGCCGTCGGTTCGTCGGTCGGCGCCGCCCGGGAAATAATCCGACAGGGAGAAAACGGTTTTCTTGTGGCACCTGAGGACTCGGCCGGTCTGGCAAAAATCGTCGAAGACCTGCACACCGACCGCAATCGGCTCGATACCATGAGCCGAAGGGCCTTAGAAGTTTTCCGCACCCAACCGGGGTGGCAGGACACCATGGAGAAAATTCATGTTTTCCTGAAAACTCTTGCGGAAGGGTCACCCGTTTTACCGGTAACAAATGGCGACTCCCCGGGAGCGATCGCCGCCTAAAGCCCTATCCATGGTGCCAAATAGCTTCGCCGATGCCAAATTCAAAACGCATCTGATGGCTGCAGTTGCTCACAATAACCGGATACAACCGCAAAGGATTGATTCCCGATGTCGATTCCGCAGACCTATGACTTCATCGATTACCTCGTCGCCAAGAAAACCGTCGATGACCGTTCGCTGAACCGCAACGTCTGGGGCAGACTCCAGCGTGCACTGGCTGACCATGAGGCGCAAGAGCAGCTGCGAGTGCTGGAATTCGGCTCCGGCATCGGTACGATGATAGAACGGATGGCCGCAGGACCACTGATGCAGCGTTCATCGCTGTACACAGCCGTCGATATCAATCCGGACTGCACCCGGACGGCCCGGCGCCGTTTGAGTCGATGGGCGAAACGCCTGGGTTTCGCCGTCAACCGGGAAAAAGAAGCGGCCTATTTGCTGGAGGCTGGGGACACAAGAATTCGGGTGAACTTAGAAACTGGCGATGCATATGCACTTGTTGCAGAAGCGGCGCCGTTTACTTTGGATCTCTTTTTGGCACATGCATTCATGGACCTGGTCGACATCCAAACGCTTCTACCCGGCATGCTGAGGCTTCTCAAAAGCGGCGGGCTGCTCTTTCTCAGCTTGAACTTCGATGGCAACACCGTTCTGTTGCCGGCGATCGCGCCGGATTTCGACGATCGGGTCATCCATCGATACCATCGCAGCATGGATGAGCGCATCGTCGGCGGGCGCCCGTCCGGTGACAGCCGGACAGGACGCCGACTTCTCACGACACTCTTACAGTGCAAGACCGAAATACTGGCGGCCGGCGCATCCGACTGGATCGTTTATCCCCGCAGCCGCCGCTACCCGCTGCGGGAACCCTATTTCCTGCACCACATCGTCCACACAATCGATGAAGAACTGGCGCATCACCCCGAGATCGATCCCGACCATTTCAAGACCTGGATTGCAAAACGGCATGCCCAGATAGAAAACGGCGAACTGGTATTCATGGCCAAGCATATCGATGTTCTGGCACGAAAAACCGGGCGTTGACGCTCGCATACCTTATGTATGTGCGCTTTAACTCAACGTAGCAGAACGGTCAAAAGGCGCGCCATTTCGTTCAATATCATTGAGTTCGGCGTCCTAATAGGTCGGCGACGTCACCAGCGACCGATTCAACCGATGATGAGCATCTCGGCCACCTGCCACATGTTTTCCACGCGATCGGAAATGGCGTCCCGGTTGTCGATGACCTCGATCAATGTGAAGGGTGTATTGGCGCCGTCTTTTAGAGGACCGCCGGCAAGCCAGCATCGACGGTTGAAAAGAATGACGCGGTCGTGAATGTCGGGGTGCAGTCGCAGCTCGATTGTCTTGCCGCGTTCATTTAAGGTCTTCAACACCCGGATAAATTTTTGGTCGAAGCCGCCTCTGGGCTCATTGGTCAAAAGTCGAATAGGATGCGCGACTTTTTGCAGGCAGTCGAGTGTACCGGCAGCGGGATCGGCGTCCACGACGGTGACGGCTGTACCGGCTCGGCCGAAGAACTCTGCCAGACTCGATCGGATCGACGCTCCCGGCTCCGGGAAGCTTTCCGGTGCCGGTTCGCCTGCTTTGTCCGGGCTCAAAGACTGCTTGAGTTGATTGAGCTGCAGGATCATCTGCTGGTGGTATAGATTGTCCTCGCGTGTGGTGTTCTGGATCTGCTCCTGACATCTCTTCAGCAATTCACTGATCAGGGTATGGAGGAATTGCCGATTCTGGTCGGCATGCTGGTTTGAGAGAATGTCCCCGGCGAGCCGGCGGAGGTTGGGGCTGGTGCCGGAATAGTTCAAGACGATGCCGAACCGACGGCACAAATCTTCGAGCTCATACTGACTGAAGTAATCTTTGAGCGCGTCGGCAAGGTTTTTTACATTCTCTGGGTCCATGGCAAGTTAATGCAGGCTGGTGCCTTGTCTGGTTGCAGCAAACTCATCGATCCGCAGTCTGCCGGATTCTTTGAATCATACAGGCGACCACCTGCGCACCATGTCAACACGAGGATTGCCGAGCGCAAGCGGTATTTTTTTCGGGTGCACGATTATGCCAGCAGATTTATTCTTCTACGATTATGGCACCAGGGGCGCATTCCCTGGCGGCCTGGCGGACAGAATCTTCCAGATGGGTCGGCACCACGTCAACGAGAACCGTAGAGAGCAGTTGATCCTCGTCATACTGAAAGACATCCGGGCACACTTTGTTGCAATTCCGATCGCCCATACACAAATCGTAATCGATCTTGACTTTCATCTTTCCCCCTCTCGAATCCGATAAAAGTGTGGTAATTGTGCCAACTTATCTATATAAAACAAAATATACCATATTGCAATGAACGGCAACAGCTAAATTAATCGTACCTGGTAACACATGTTTCTATTAAATTACGGCAAAAGGAAATATAGAGATGGACTTCGTCAAAGGTATATCCTACCACCTGCGCGGACTGCTACTGGCGATTAAAACTCCACGACTGCTGATGCTCGGCCTGATTCGCCTCATCCTGGTTGTTTTGCTGACCGTACTGGCGGCCGGTTTCATTCTGTATCACCACCAGGAGATCTTGAA
>JBATHN010000190.1:0-3920 GCA_049666885.1 Desulfobacterales bacterium | reverse complement strand
GGATGATAGAAGTCCGCTGCCTGAATCAATTCAAAATGATATGCTCTGCCAAGCAGAGCTGGCACCGGCCTTGCGATGGTATTGCTTTGAACTGGATCGGCATTATTTTTTTGTGATTATAAAATATGTGTCATCTTAAAAAGTCAAAGAAGGAGTTCGGTAAAAATGAGCAACCAGATCAAGACCACCCTTTTGCTTGCTGCACTGACAGCCTTCATCATATGGATCGGACAACTGCTGGGCGGTCGTCAAGGAATGGTGATCGCACTCGTGTTGGCGGCCGGAATGAATTTCTTCAGCTATTGGTACTCGGATAAACTGGTCTTAAAGATGTACCGTGCCAGGGAAGCCACGCCGCAGCAAGCACCTGAAATCTTCGACCTGGTCGGTAAACTCACACAAACCGCCGGACTACCGATGCCGAGAATCTTCATCATTCCCTCTGAGGCACCCAATGCCTTTGCCACGGGCCGCAACCCCGAAAATGCCGTCGTGGCGGTCACAGATGGTCTTTTGAGGCTCATGAACCGGCAAGAGATCATGGGCGTCCTGGCCCACGAGCTGGCGCACGTCAAAAACCGCGACATTCTGATTGGTTCGATCGCAGCGACCCTGGCCGGAGCGATCATGCTTTTGGCCAGCATGGCACGCTGGTCCATGATCTTCGGTGGTGGCCGTGATGATGAAAACAGCGGCGGATCTGGAATTGTCGGCTTGCTCGTCATGTCTATCCTGGCCCCTATGGCAGCCATGATTATCCAGATGGCCATATCACGGTCACGGGAATACCAGGCTGACGCTTCCGGTGCAGCCATCACCGGCAACCCGGAAGGGTTGGCCAGCGCATTGGAAAAACTGGGCGCCTATTCGGGTCGCTTGCCCATGAATGCGAGTCCGTCAACGGCTCATATGCTGATCGTCAACCCGCTGTCCGGCCGGAAACTCATGCACCTTTTCTCGACCCACCCCCCACTTGAAGAGCGGATTGCCCGTCTGCGCGGCACCTCGGCCGGAACCCCTGCGGCGTCTCAGCGAAAAGAAACGGCGCGGGATGGGGCACGATCTTTCTGGGATCACCTGTCCAAGTAACCGCCACTCAGCGTCTTGGCAAAAAATTCTTCTCGGAGCTGGCGGCGGTATTTGGTCCGTCCGTAAGGCACATCCACCGGCGCATATTCAGGATATGTGCCGGTGGATGATACGCGCCGGAAAGGCAAACGAACGGGGCAATATACAAGCACGATGTGTGTTGATTTTCTTACCGAGGCTCGTAGGGGGCAAAGAACCCGGTCGGATTTTTTCAGCCGGGTTTCAACGTTTGTAGGGTCAACCCTTTTCGATGTCGTCGGACGGCCGGAGCTCTTTGGCGCAGGATGGCAGCGTTCGACAGAGGGTACAGCGATCATCGCTGCACAGTTGACAGGAATAACAATTCTTGCAGGGGTGTTTTTTCGGAAGATCGAAGCGCACTTCCGGTCTGAATACTTTTCCTTTAACATCTGGAATGACAATAAACGTCAAGGCGCTTCCCTCATCCTATTGTCGAGTCACACATAAAATGTCATATCAATTGTCGTCCGCTTTTCGATATTTCAAGCGTGGGCCCATAACAATGACCATCGGCAGTGTTGGTTCGGGTTTCAGATTTCAGGGCTTGCCCGCCCGCTTAAACCAATGCAAAATACAAAAATACAAGCAACAAAACACAAATAAATCCCAAATTACAACGTCCAAATCTCAAAAAATATAAAAAACTACCGGTTTGGAATTTTGAATTTCGGTCATTGTGATTTGTTTGTTATTTGTTATTTGCGATTTGGAATTTTTCACCGAAACTAAAATGTTTCCTCTTCGATCAAACTGGAGGCGGCAGCCAGAGGCAGTGCTGACACCTGGAACTTCAAATTGCTTGCATCCTTAAACCCTGAACGTTGAACCTTGAACCGGGAAACCTTATTTGCGTTCAATTGCGTCGCTATAGGCTATCGAGACACTTCAAAAACAACGGGACATTATACAACTCATAGTTAAGCATCATTGTCCGCGTTTCAATGCAACCGCTATCCGAGTCGGCTGTCACCGGTTAGTCCCGGCCGGCCCGGACCAATCGATTATTTGGACGATAACGGCGCACTCCAGGCCGAATGGCAGGTATCCGGCATATCCCAGAGCCGGCATTTCAAAGATCATGAATCGTTGGACATAGGGTATACTGTACCGCCAGTGGGCCAGACTGCCGGCATTCCACATTTCCCAGAACCAGCCGCAGATGAGTGCTGCCAGCGCACTCGAAATAACCGTCCGCCAGTCTCCTGCGGACACCTCGGTCAAGAGGCCCGGCGCTTGAAACAGGGACTGCAGTGACAGGATGATCAAGAGCGGGGCAATCCAGAGCAGCGAGAACAAAGTGTCGGGCCACACACCGATACCGGTCAAACCTGCCGCGGCCAGTATCAGCACGCAGACGGCCAGCAGGCGCGACCGCCGACAGCGCAGTTTTATAAAATGCCGAAAACCGTTCTGCAGCCAATACAGTGGCCGGATCAGCTCTCTTGTCGAAAGGACGGCCGGAAGAACAGTAGCGAAAGGCAGGGTGGCATACCAGAAATACTCCCAGGCATCAAAGTGCGCGCCCGCATAGTCCCAGTTCTGCACAAATCGGTTCAAATACTCGAAAAACCACCAGAACACGGCGCTGGCAGGGAAAAGTGCCAGAAAGAAAAGGGGACGGGACGTCATCAGGCAGTGGCCGGTTCCGCGGAAGCTCAACGCATTGACCACCAGGATGTAACACAGCCACAGCGGGGCGAAGGTGTGAGGTTGGAATCTGGCAAACCAATCGAAGCGGGTCCAGGCCAGCACCCACATGGCCACTCCGGCCATCACCCCCGCCCAACCCCACCAGGGAAAAACAGACGCTACGGCCGCCCCGGGCGGTTTGCGGCGTTCGGATCGAACCGCCCTTACCAGGAGCGGACCGACGGTTGCGGCAATAAAGACCGCATAGACGCTGAAAATCGTCCACGAAAAGGGCGCATGCTCGACAGTGCGGGAGCGGGGTGGAAACTCGAAGTATCCGGTCAGGGGATGTCCTGCCAACCAGACCCCCAACGGCGGTAGTCCCAAAAGCATGACCGCCATGAGCACAAATTTAAGAATAAAACGCTTCACTTTGTTGGGATCACGGTAAAAAATAATTCCAGACGATTGCGCCGGATTATGGTTTGTCTACAAGGCACATACGCCGGCGCATATCGAGATACGTGTTGGTGGATGTAACGCAGTAGACGAGCCATAAGACAAGCAAGCGGTGGAATTATTTTTTGCCGGGGCCCTTATCATCAGGAGGCTCCCTGAAGCAAGGCTTCCGGCAGTTCGCAGGTATCGCCGGCCGCCGCTTTTTTGGCCTCCACATAATGAGCGGCAGCCAGGGCGCCGGTGGCGCCGTCTGCGGCCGCAATAACGATCTGACGGGCGTATTTTTCTCTCAGGTCCCCGATAACGTATATGCCAGGGGTGTTGGTCTCGCACTTGTCGTCGGTGACAACGTAACCATCGGCATTCATTTTGGTGCCAGCCGGCACCAACTGGTTGTTCGGATCGAAGCCGATGAAGATAAAAACCCCGTCGGTAGCCAGTTCCTTTTTTTGACCGGTGTTGACATCTTTCAGTTCAATGGCGGTGACCCCGTCCGCGTCGGCCTTGATGGCGGTGGCGACCGTATTCCAGATGACCTCCATTTTACATTCGGCTTTGACCCGTTGTTGAAGAATCATGCCGGCCCGCAGTTGATCCCGTCGGTGCACGAGGTAGACCTGACGGCACAGCTTGGCCAAATAGAGCCCTTCTTCGGCCGCGGTGTCACCGCCCCCGACGACGACGACGGTCTTGTTTCGGAAAAAAAAGCCGTCACACACGGC
>JBATHN010000189.1:0-2532 GCA_049666885.1 Desulfobacterales bacterium | reverse complement strand
GAGGATTGAAAGGGATCAGGTTGATCTTGGCCTTCACCTGGCTGAGGAGAACAGCCAGACGCCGCGCATCTGCTTCACTGTCGTTGACACCTTTGATGAGAATATATTCGAAGGTGATCCGCCGGTGAGGTCTCAGTGGATAATCGCGGCAGGCTGCCAGCAGTTTTTCGATGGGATAGGTTTTGTTGATCGGCATCAGGAAATCGCGGGTGCGGTTGTCGGTCGCGTTCAAGGAAATCGCGATATTGGCGGTCGTGTCCCGCCCGAACTGCATCAGTCGCGGCGCCAGCCCGGCGGTTGAAAGGGTCACGCGTCGACCGGCAAAACGGAATCCGAGTCCGTTGTCGGTAAGGGTGTTCAAGGCCGCGGTCACATTGGCATAATTGGCCAGAGGCTCACCCATGCCCATCAGAACGATGTTGGTTAAAAGCGCCCGGTCGGACAGCAATCTCTGAATGTCGCGTACCTGCGCGATGATTTCACCCTGGCCGAGGTTGCGCAATAATCCCCCCTTGCCGGTCAGGCAGAAGCGGCATCCAAGGGCGCAACCGACCTGAGTCGAAATGCAAAGCGTATAGTGGCCGCGCTCGGGGATGAGCACACTTTCGATCCGCAGACCGTCGCTGAGCCCGAACAGGTATTTTCGGGAACCGTCGCGTGAGACCTCTACCTGCAGCAGTGCCAGGCGACCGATCTCAAAGTGGTTCTCCAGTTTTTCCCGAACGGCCGTACTTAGATCCGTCATCTGTGTGAAAGTGTCCGCCTGGCGTCCGTTGATCCAGCGCAGGATCTGACCGCCGCGATAGGCCGCGATTCCCTGCTGGGCAAGCCACTCCTGCAGTTGACCGAGGCTCAAGTCCTTGATATCCGGTTTACCGATCATTTTATTTGCAATTGCCTCGAGGTTAAGCTAATGGTGAAGACAGACATAATGGCAGCCCAAAAATTGCCCTCCGCAGAGGGACAATTCGCTTGACATAGCATTTTTTTCATACTAATTTCAAGGTTTTTGACTTAACCGAGAGAATGCGCCGACGATCATGTTTGACAACCTGAGCGATAAGCTGAACGCGGTTTTCAAAAAGCTCAAGGGACACGGCAAGCTGACGGAAAAGAATATCGAGGAAGGGTTGCGGGAAGTCCGCCTGGCTCTCCTTGAGGCGGATGTCCACTACCTCGTCGCCAAGAAGTTTATCGCCGACATCAAGGAACGCGCTCTGGGCCGGGAAGTTCTGTCGAGCCTGACCCCTGGCCAGCAGGTCGTCAAAATCGTTTTCGACGAACTGACGACCCTGATGGGAGCCCGCAACGAATCCTTGAATCTCGCGGGGACCCAGCCGGTGGCGATTATGCTGGTGGGTCTGCAAGGCTCCGGCAAAACCACCACGGCCGGCAAACTGGCCATCCACCTGCGCAATATCGGTAAAAAGCCTTATCTGGTGCCGGCGGACGTCTATCGACCGGCTGCCATCGACCAGTTGAAAAAACTGGGCGACCAGCTGTCGGTACCGGTGTTTGCGTCCACAAGCGAAATGGATCCGGTCCGGATCTGCCAGGATGCCCGCACGGCAGCGGCCAGGGACGGCTGCGACACCCTTTTGCTCGATACGGCCGGGCGGCTGCACATCGACACGGCACTGATGGACGAACTCAAGTCGATCCGCGCGGCCGTCGATCCGTCCGACATTCTGCTGGTGGCCGACGCGATGACCGGCCAGGATGCGGTGAACATCGCCAAAGCGTTCGACGAAGCCCTGGGTATCGGCGGTGTGATTCTGACCAAAACCGACGGCGACGCCCGGGGGGGCGCCGCGCTTTCGATCAAGGCCGTTACCGACAAGCCGATCAAGTTCATTGGTGTCGGCGAAAAACTCGATCAACTGGAACCGTTTCATCCGGAGCGGATGGCGTCGACCATTCTGGGTATGGGAGACGTTCTGACGCTGATCGAAAAAGCGCAGGCCACGGTAGATGACAAAAAGGCGGCCGAACTCGAACGGAAACTGCGAAAAAGTCAGTTCACATTGGAGGACTTTCGGGACCAGATGGTTCAAATCCGCAAGATGGGCTCTCTGTCGGATCTGTTGAAGATGATCCCCGGGGTCGGCGGTAGCAAACAGCTCAAGAATCTCAATGTCGACGACCGGGAATTGGTGAGAATCGAAGCCATCATCAATTCCATGACACCCGAAGAGCGTCGCCGGCACGCCGTCATCAACGGCAGCCGCCGCAAACGGATCGCCGGCGGCAGCGGCACGAGCATACAGGACGTCAACCGTCTTTTAAAGAATTACACCCAGGTTATGAAAATGATGAAAAAGCTCAATAAAAGCGGCATGCGCGGCTTCTCCCGCAGTATGTTGCCCTTCTGAAGGAGAACATGATGGCAGTTAGAATCAGATTGGCCCGACACGGCGCGAAGAAAAGACCTTTTTATCGTATTGTGGCGGCAGACAGTGAAGCTCCCCGGGACGGAAAATTTCTCGAGAATCTCGGTACCTACAATCCGTTGCTCGACCCCGAGGAAGTCAC
>JBATHN010000188.1:0-2758 GCA_049666885.1 Desulfobacterales bacterium | reverse complement strand
CTTTTTTGAGAGACAAAGAGTTCGTCTTGGCACCGTTTTCGAAATCGAGGTTGATCAATTCACCGTGAACCAAAGGAGTAACGTTACCGGGACTGCTGTTCCCTAAATATCCCTGGTTCTGAGCGGTTTGAAACAGCTCATCGATGCTTTCTTCGGTATCGCCCAGAATCAGAATGCGTTTCAGCACATTCTGCAGTTCCCGAATGTTGCCCGGCCATGAATAGCCGAGCAGCTTTTTCATGACCTCACCGCTCGGTTTACTTATCTCTTTGCCTTTGAATTGAATACTGTATTCCCGCAGATAGTAGTCGATGAGGTAGGGGATGTCTTCCGGTCTTTCACGCAATGGACTGATGTATATTTTTATCGTGCTAAGACGGTAAAAAAGATCGCCACGGAATTTGCCTTCCTTCATATCGCCTTCGAGTTCATGATTTGTCGCAGCAACCACCCAGGTGTCGCTTTTGACATCTTTTTCCGAACCTAAAGGTGAAAACTGCCCCCCCTGAAGAACATGAAGGACTTTGGACTGCAAAGGAAGTGTCATATCCCCGATCTCATCCAAAAACAGCACGCCCCCATGCGCGAGCTCGAATTTTCCACGTCGGCGTCGTTGGGCTCCAGTGAAAGCACCCTGTTCATAACCGAACAATTCGCTTTCGAGCAAACCGTCCGGCAGCGCCGCACAGTTGACCTTCACAAACGGTTTGCCCATCCGGTCTGACCGCTCATAAAGTTTTTGAACGACCAGCTCTTTGCCGACTCCTGTCTCCCCGCACACCAGAGTGTTCAGACCGGTATCGGCCACCTGCTCGATCAGTTCTTTTATGCGTTGGATGTTTTGACTGACGCCAACAATCTCCGTACTCATGCTCGCCCTATCAATTGATGTTGATGAATTCGTCTCTAACTATGTTTCTTATTGTCAATCCGGCGGGGGTATACCAGCCAACAGAATCCTCTTGTTTCAGGTCCGCTTCTCGAGCAACGCTGTGATGGACTGCTCGAGCTCGTCGAGATCGAAAGGTTTTTCCAGGACCATGTCTGCGTTGGCCTCAATAGCCAGTGCCTCCGGATGTTCCCCCCACCCGGTTATCGCCACCACCGGTGTACCCGGAAACTCTTTCTTCAGTATGGATATAACCCCGACGCCACTTACGTAAGGCATCACAAGATCGGTGATAACAAGATCGAATCCGCCTTGCTCTGTTTTGAGCAATTTGATCCCTTCCAGGCCATCAGTGGCGGTCACAACTTCAAATTTCTTTTTCTTTAAATATTTATCGAGAGCCACCAATATTTCCTGACTGTCATCGATAACGAGCAGCTTATATGGTCTGTTCATCTGTCGTGTTTCCTAAAAATAGTGAATAATAAAAAGACGGTAACCAACGGCTATTGTGTAAAGTAGGTTACAATTCAGTATACCAGAGGAAATTATATTTGTACAATCAGATATTTGCTGATTTTTAAAAATTAACTATTTTTCATATTTCCTGGGGGAGTTTTGACCAGTTTCGGCGGCGGCACTTCGTGCGAGATTTTGGTGGATTTCCACAAGGTCGTTGGTCTCCCCCAAATGGGCAATGACCCAATCCGGTGTCTGTTCATATTGCTGGGCCAATGTGTCGATGGCTTCTTCCATTGTCCGATGCCGCGAGTTGGCACTGACCCAGTACTTTTCGGCTCTGCGGGGGTCATAGAAAAGAAGGCCAGACGTCGTACTCTCGCTTTCGGTTTCAGGCTGAGAGCTATCAAGAGGACGGCTTAAATTTCGGTAGATTTGACCCAGATCGTTGGTGTCTCCCAAATTCAGCTCAACCCACCGGGGTGTCTTGTTAAACTTGTTCGCCAGGTCACCCACGGCCTCTTTCAGCGTGTGATAACTGGTTGTGGTACCGGTCTGATATTTGTAGTGCCGCCTGGGATCATAGAACTGAATACCGGTCACGCGATGAACCAATTCCTCATCAACTGCGGCCGGAGATACCGTTATCCATTTAGCCATGCGTTTCTCGGCGTCCTCATCTTTTGTGAGCCGCATCTGATGAGTCTCTTCCGATAAAGAGGACCCAACAGGCGCAGAAGAAACATCCCGGCCGGCCCTGGGGGACTCGTTAGTCCCCTCCCCAACCGAATCAAGCGGACTCGGTGGTTGAACGGCGGTTCCCGGTACATCAGAAGTGATCAGCCTCTTATCCGGTGTATCGACAGATAGGGCTTTTTCGGCCGCAGCGGATGCTGTCGCAGGTTTTTGTGGTGTCGAATCCGGCGGCGTTTCTCCGGTTACGGCTTTTTCTTTTTCGATCCGTAAAACAATCTCTTTGGCGTAGGTGACCACAATGCCATCATAATCCGGCAGTGTAAAGCGGACCAGGTCGTTTTCCTCCCACACCTTCTGTGCTTTCACCTGAGTGCCGTCTTTGAGAACGATAATATCAGACGCCGCCGAACCGGGCAGGAACGTCACCAGCACAACAAAGATTGAGAGTCTTATATAACCAGCCATAAATTCAGCCCCACGGTAGATAGCAGGGGTATCTCCTGCAGACTTCCAAGGCCGGCAGTTCACGCTAGCCGGGAGACTTATTGGTGAATACAATTTCAATGCGGCGGTTAAGACTGCGACCTTCCTCAGTGGCGTTGGAACCGATCGGATCTTTAGGGCCCAAACCGTATACGGTAATGCGTGACGGATCGACACCTTTGCCGACAAGGTAACTCTTGACAATGTTGGCGCGAAACTCCGAGACGCTCA
>JBATHN010000187.1:0-12121 GCA_049666885.1 Desulfobacterales bacterium | reverse complement strand
TCGACTTGACTGTTTTCTTTTTCGTCTTGCCTCCGTCGGCTGAAGGCGTTACGAGCTCGATGACCGAAATCGGCGCCGCATCACCGGGACGCCGGCCGAGTTTGACCACACGCGTGTAACCACCTGCAATAGCACTGAAACGGCTCTGGGCCTCTTCGAACAGCTTGTGCACAACGTTTTTCTCCCTGACAATGGCCATGGCTTGCCTTCTGGCGTGAAGATCGCCCCGCTTGGCCAGAGTGACCAGATGATCCGCCCAGCGTCGCAGTTCTTTGGCCTTTGCATCGGTGGTTTGAATCCGCTGATGTTTAAACAAAGATGTCACCATGTTCCTGAACATAGCGTCTCTGTGGCTCGCGGTGCGGTTCAACTTCAACCCAGATTTACGGTGTCTCATGGTGACCGTTTACTCCTCTTCTTCCGTTATTTCTTCGGGTGGCATGAACCCGTCCAATTTCATCCCGAGCGAAAGCCCCATGTCGACGAGAACTTCCTTGATTTCGTTCAGCGACTTACGTCCGAAGTTCTTGGTCTTCAACATCTCGGCTTCCGTCTTGGACACCAGTTGAAAAATTTTATGGATATCGGCATTTTTGAGGCAATTCGCGCTACGCACGGAGAGTTCGAGCTCGTCAACCGTGCGGTAAAGATTGTCATTCCAGCGCGGTTTCTCATCACTTTCGGCGTCGGTGTCGAGGGTCGGTTCTAAATTCTCGTCGAAATTGATGAAAATCGACATCTGATCTTTTAGAATTTTAGCCGCATAAGCCACACAGTTCTCCGGTAGTATACTACCGTCCGTCCACACCTCCAGAGTCAGTTTGTCATAGTCGGTCCTCTGACCGACGCGGGCATTGCCGACCACGTAGTTGACGCGCTTGACTGGAGAAAAGACAGCGTCGATCGGAATCGTTCCGATCGGTGCATCCTCGTCCTTGTTGTTTTCCGCCAGGGTGTAGCCCTTTCCCACTTTGACGGTCATGACCATATTGAGTTTGGCGCCCTCGCCTAAAGTGGCAATGTGCAGATTCTTATTCAGAACTTCGCACTTCCCGTCATCACTGATAATATCGCCGGCAGTAACCTTCTTCTCGCCCTTGGTTTCGATTCTGACGATGTGGGACTCAGTATCGCTGATTTTTAACCGGACTTCTTTGAGATTGAGAATGATTTCCGAAACGTCTTCGAGGGCACCGGGTATGACACTGAATTCATGCATTACCCCATCGAATTTTACGGACGTAATGGCGGCACCGTGAAGGGAAGACAGGATGACCCGCCTCAACGCGTTGCCGATGGTGATTCCGAACCCTCTTTCGAGCGGCTCACACACGAATTTGCCATACGAAGGTTTGCTGGTTACCTGAACCTTTTCCGGCTTGAACATATCACGCCAGTTGATGTACATAAGTTCACTCGGTGACATTTTTTTGAATCTCCAGCCTTGTTTATGGTGTTGGTATCAACTGATTGAATTTTGGAACACCAAGCCCGATTTTTTTCCTTCGCAGATTCATTCCAAAATCCCGCCGGGCGACAAACCCCGGTTTCCGGCGCAGGCGGAAACCGATTATTTGGAATAGAGTTCGACGATGAGCTGCTCCTGGATCGGCATCGTGAGGTCTTCGCGTGCCGGAAAATTCTTGACGACTCCTTTCATGTTCTCTTTTTCCAAGTCCAGCCACTGGGGAATGCCACGACGCACGACGCCGTCCATTGAATCGGAGATCGCCTGAACCTTACGGCTTTTTTCTCGGACTTCGATGACATCGCCCATCTTAACGAGATAAGAGGGGATATCGACCTTTTTGCCGTTGATGACGAAGTGGTTGTGCCTCACAAAATGACGCCCCTGCGAGCGAGAATTGACGAACCCCAACCGGTAGACGACATTGTCGAGCCGCCGTTCGAGTGCAACCAGAAGGTTTGTACCCGTGACGCCCTTCTGGCGATCCGCCCGCATGAAAAACAGTTTGAACTGCTTTTCAGAAAGACCGAACATCTTTTTTACCTTTTGCTTCTCCCTGAGCTGTATTCCGTAATCCGATATTTTTCGACCGCGACGCTGTCCGTGTTCTCCGGGGGGGTAGCTGCGGCGGTCGAATGCACATTTATCGGAATAGCACCGATCGCCCTTGAGGTAGAGTTTTAAATTCTCGCGCCGGCATATCCGGCATACAGAGCCTGTATAGCGTGCCAAGATGAATCCTCCTGTGTTGCTTCCAAAGGGGTCTTCCGAAAGATCGTGGATGGCGTGTCGTCAATTGATTCAACGCCATCTTCAATCATTTACCCGTCAAACCTATCCTGTCGATCGACCGTTTAAACGCGACGTCTTTTGGGCGGCCGGCAGCCGTTGTGGGGAATGGGCGTGACGTCTTTGATCACGATGACGTTGAATCCGGTAGCCTGCAGCGACCGCAGGGCCGATTCGCGTCCGGGGCCGGGTCCCTTGACATAAACCTCGACGTTTCTCATTCCGTGTTCCATTGCTTTTTTGGCGGCATCCGAGGCCGCCATTTGGGCAGCAAAAGGTGTGCTTTTGCGTGAACCCTTGAATCCCTGAGCTCCAGCGCTTGACCAGGCCACCACATTTCCGGTCGGATCGGTGATGGTGATAATCGTGTTGTTGAAGGTAGATTGAATGTGAACAACACCGTTTTGAATATTCTTTTTTTCTTTCTTTTTGGTACGGGTTCTCTTCGCCATGTAACGAACCTCACCTGTCTAAATATTATTTTTTCTTGGCGGCGCCCTTCTTCTTGACCGCCGCACGTTTGGGTCCCTTGCGTGTGCGGGCATTGGTGCTCGTCCGCTGTCCGCGAACCGGCAACCCTTTGCGATGCCGCAATCCGCGATAGCAGCCGAGATCCATAAGCCGCTTAATGTTCATAGCGACTTCAGATCGGAGTTCGCCTTCGACCTTGTATTCCCCATCGATGACCTTTCTGATGTCATTGATTTGGGACTCTGTCAGGTCATCGCTTCTGGTGTTCGGGTCGACGCCGATTTTCGACAAAATTTCAATGGAGGTGCTTCGCCCGATCCCGTAAATATAGGTCAGCGCGATCTCAACTCTTTTTTGTTTCGGTAAATCGACTCCAGCAATTCTGGCCAATTCCTGCCTCCTCTATCCCTGCCGTTGTTTGTGCCGTTTGTTTTCACAGATCACCCGAACGCTGCCTTTCCTGCGGATGATCTTGCATTTCGGGCAAATCCTTTTCACTGATGCTCTGACTTTCATCGAAACACTCCTTATGTCGCAAAAGCTGCCGGGCTTTATCGGGCTATGGCCGGTTTTCTGTTTTTGCCGCTCCTGTTTTTATTAGCGTCTTCGTCAACACATCGCCCGAAAATCATTTGGACCGATACGTAATTCTACCCCGACTCAGGTCATAGGGTGACAGCTCGACGGTCACCCGGTCACCGGGAAGAATTTTAATAAAATGCATCCTCATTTTACCGGAGATATGGGCCAGAACCTGATGCTTGTTATCGAGTTCCACCTTGAACATCGCGTTCGGCAGGGTCTCGAGAACCGTACCCTCGACTTTTATGGCTTCTTCCTTGGCCATTGAGCCTCCCATTACTGACACCCGACCTTTACCGGAACTCTTTAGCGGCGCCCCTTGATTCTGGCGCCTGACTTCTTTAAAAATCCCTCGTAGTGGCGGCTGAGCATGTGTGATTCCATTTGGGCCACCGTGTCGATGGCCACGCCAACGACAATCAGAAGGGCCGTCCCTCCAAAGTAAAAGGGAACGTTGAAGTGCGTGATAAGGATCGATGGCAGTACGCAAATAGCTGAAACATACAGGGCACCGCCGAGTGTGATTCGGCTCAGCACCTTGTCGATGTAATCGGCCGTCCGTTTTCCGGGCCGGATGCCGGGGATGTAGCCCCCTTGTTTTTTCATGTTGTCGGCGACATCCACCGGGTTAAACGTAACGGCCGTATAAAAATAACAGAAGAAGAAAATCAAGCCGACAAAGAACAGCTCGTAAACGACGTTTCCGGGTGTCAGCGCTGAAACGATATTCTGGATCCAAGGAACCGTTATGAAGCTGGATATCGTCGCCGGAAACATCATGATGGAAGAGGCGAAAATCGGCGGAATAACACCCGACATGTTGATCTTGAGCGGCAGATGCGTGCTTTGGCCGCCGTACATGCGTCTTCCGACCACCCGTTTGGCATATTGGACTGGAATGCGCCGCTGACCTTGCTCGACGAAAATAATCACCGCGATCACGGCCACCATCAGCACGAGCAGAATGATAATGGGAAAAATGCTCATCGCCCCTGTCGACACCAGGCGGAAGGTGTTGCTCATAGCGGTCGGCATGCGCGCGACGATACCGGCAAAAATGATCAGGGAAATGCCGTTGCCGATACCGCGTTCGGTGATCTGCTCACCCAGCCACATGATAAAGGCCGTTCCGGCAGTGAGGGTGAGCACCGACATCAGGCGGAACCCCCAGCCCGGGACGATGACGGCCCCCATGCGTTCGAGTCCAATGCTGATGCCGAAACCCTGAATGATGCTCAGAATCACCGTTCCGTAACGGGTGTATTGGGTGATTTTCTTGCGCCCCTGCTCGCCTTCCTTCTTCAATTGCTCCAAATGCGGAATCACAACCGTCATCAGTTGCAGAATAATCGATGCACTGATGTATGGCATGATGCCGAGGGCAAAAACCGATAGCCTTTCGAGTGCGCCGCCGGAGAACATGTTAAAGATTCCAAGAATCGTGCCTTTGGCCCGATCGAAAATCTCCGCCAGGGCGACGCTGTCGATTCCCGGCACCGGAACGTGCACCCCCACCCTATAGACCACCAGCAGCGCCAGAGTGTACAGGATCCTGCGCTTGAGTTCGGGGATTTTGAAAATATTGCCGAAACCGCCGCCGATCATAACTGCGAAACCTCTACCGTTCCGCCCGCCGATTCAATCTTCTGTCGGGCGCTCTGGCTGACCAGATCGATTTTAACCGTCAGGGGGACATCGATGTCGCCCTGACCCAGAAGCTTTACGCCGTCGCGCCGCCCTTTTACAAGACCGGCCCGCACCAGGGCCGCTTCGTCGACGACACTGCCGCTCTCCATTTTTGCCAGGTCGCGAATATTGATGACGGCATAGGTTTTTTTGAAAATATTTTTGAAGCCGCGCTTCGGCAACCGGCGGTGGATGGGCATCTGCCCGCCTTCGTATCCGGGCCGCACGCCGCCGCCAGAGCGACTGTTTTGACCCTTGGAGCCTCGACCGGCGGTTTTGCCCCATCCGGAGCCGACACCACGACCGATGCGTTTGCGGGCCTTACGGGCACCGGGTGCCGGTGCCAGGTCATTGAGCCTCATTGGTCACCTCCTCGGCCGTGACGAGATGCGATACGGCTTCAACCATGCCTCTGATGGCCGGCGTATCATTTCTCAGAACACTTTTGTTGAGCTTTCCGAGTCCCAGACCGCGCAGAACCCGGCGATGCTTTTCCGGTCTGCCGATCATGCTTTTCACCATGGTTATCTTCAGTTTCCCTGCCATCGAAAAAAACCTTCCAGTCATAAACGGGCTTATCCTCGATTTAAAAAGCCTCTTTGCGCCCGCTGATCAAAGCTCTTCCACATTGACGCCGCGACGGTTGGCAACCTGCTCCCGGCTTTGAAGCTGCTCAAGACCGGCAATGGTCGCCTTGACGACGTTGTGTGGATTGTGAGAACCCATGCATTTGGTGAGGACGTTCTGAACGCCGGCAGCCTCGAGTACGGCCCGCACAGCACCTCCGGCAATGAGACCCGTACCGGCGGATGCCGGTTTCAAGAGGACCTTGCCCGCGCCGAACCTTCCGATGGTTTCGTAAGGAAGGGTTCCTTCCACCAACGGCACTTGGATCATACTCTTTTTGGCTTTCTCCACGCCCTTCCGAATCGCCTCGGGAACCTCGCCGGCTTTTCCCAGGCCGCAGCCAACGTTGCCCTTACCGTCGCCGACAACGACAATCGCGCTGAAACTGAACCTGCGTCCACCCTTGACGACCTTGGCCACCCGATTGATGTGAACGACCTTGTCGATCAACTGATATTCATCTGCATCCTGTTTGTACAAGAACCCGCCTCCTTATGTTGGCTGAAAAAGGTGATCGCCTCTAGAATTCAAGTCCACCTTCGCGTGCTCCTTCCGAAACCGCTTTGACCCGGCCATGGTAAAGGAAGCCGTTCCGATCGAAAACGACGCATTTGACGCCTTTTGCGATGGCGCGCTCCGCGATAAGCTTCCCGATCCGATTGGCAATCTCAGATTTTTTGCCACTGTCGGACCGCTCCTTCTCGGCCTTTTCCAGGCTGCATGCCGCCGCAAGCGTCCGACCGCTCGTGTCGTCTATCACCTGGGCATAGATGTGCCGTGCACTGCGAAAAACAGTCAGTCGCGGTCTGTCAGGAGAACCGAGAATGTTCTTTCGAATTCTCTTTTTCCTTTTCAGCCGAGCCTCTTTTTTCAAATTTAACGATCCCATCGCCTCAATTCCTGAATTTCTTGGTAGCCTCTGTTAACTGACCTTTTGATGAACCCGAGTCTTCAATCCGGACGTCCGATTATTTCGTTCCGGTTTTGCCGGCCTTGCGGCGTACGTATTCTTCGGCGAACTTAATGCCCTTGCCCTTGTACGGTTCTGGCGGACGCAAGCGGCGGATCGACGCTGCGGTTTGCCCGAGCACCTCCTTGTCGATTCCCTCGAGTTTGATGATGTTGTTGCGTTCGACAGAAGCCGAAATACCGTCGGGCAAAGAAAAATTGACGGGATGTGAATATCCCAGCATAAGGACGAGGTTCCGGCCTTTGACTTCGGCACGATATCCGATACCGTTTATTTCGAGGACCCTGGCAAATCCGCTGTCGACCCCCGTGACCATGTTCATCACCAGACTTCGCGTCAGACCTCGCAAGGCCTGGCTCCCCTTATCGGATTTCAACGGCTCCACCGACAGCTCGCCGTCCTCGATCTTTATGGTCACCGCAGGGTGGATCGACCGGCTCAGTTTTCCTTTCTGACCCTGTACGGACAGTTCACCACTTTTATAAGTGACCTTTACTTTTTCGGGTATCGCTATTGGTTTTTTGCCGACTCGCGACATGTATCGACTCCTTCTTCCTTTTCACCGCTGACGATAATCCGGCTTCGAGCCTTGGCCGCACAGCTCAAAACCGGTGACTACCAGAGATTGCAGATGTGTTCACCACCGATTTTTTCCGCCCGGGCCCGTTTGTCGGTCATGATTCCCTTCGAAGTGGACAGAATCGTTACGCCCATACCGTTCATGACAGACTTGATGTTGCCGCTACCCAGGTAGACGCGTCGGCTCGGTTTGCTGATGCGTTTGAGCCCGTAAATGACGCTTTCCTGAGCCGGGCCGTACTTGAGGTATACCCGCAAAATACCCTGCTTACCGTCTTTGATAAATTTGTAATTCCGGATAAACCCTTCTTCTTTCATGATTTTTGCCAGTTCGGTCTTAAGATTCGAACCGGGTATATCGACACTGTTGAATCTGGCCTTGGCCGCATTTCTGATGCGTGTCAGCATGTCGGCAATCGGATCACTCATTGTCATTGTTCTGTCTCCGCAACAACCATTCAATGCTGCTGATGATTCACTGTTTTCATATGACCGGTTTTAACTTTTACCCCGCATGAGCGGTACAAACCTCATCCCTCGGCGAACGGGTCGGTGATCAAAACGTTCAACCGTCGTTACCAACTCGATTTGATGACACCCGGCAGTTTCCCCTGGGACGCAAAATTGCGAAAGCAAATACGGCATAGACCGAACTTTCTGATGTACCCACGTGGTCTTCCGCAAATCGGGCAACGGTTGTAAGCCCTTACCTCGAATTTGGGTTTTCGCATGGCTTTGTTTTTGAGCGAAGTTTTGGCCAAATCATCCTCCTATGACAACCATATTCCGGCACAACGGTAATTAGCGTCCATCCACAAACGGCATCTTTCGACCCGGGCCGTCGTTCTCGCTCATTGCAATCCTCGATCACGCCAAGGCGTGACCGCTACGCCTGCGGTTGCAACATCGCTTCGGCCTTGGCCAGGGCCGAAATCTACCATTTCTGGACGGACGCAAGTTAATTCCGAAACGGCATACCCAACAGCCGGAGCAACTCCCGGCCTTCGTCGTCGGTCTTGGCAGTGGTAACGATCGACACGTTCAATCCTTTGATTTTGTCGATCTTGTCATAATCGATCTCCGGGAAAATGAGCTGTTCCTTGACACCGAGGCTGTAGTTTCCGAAACCGTCCATGGCTTTTCCCGAGAGGCCGCGGAAATCACGCACACGCGGCAGTGCGATATTCAACAGCTTGTTCAAGAAGTCATACATGCGGTCCTGTCGCAGGGTGACCATGCACCCGATCGGCATGCCGGTCCGCAGCTTGAAGGTGGCGATCGATCGTCTGGCGCGGGTAATGACCGGCCGCTGCCCGGCGATGGCCTGCAGCTCTTCTACCGCTGAATCCAGAATTTTAATGTTATGGATCGCCTCGCCCAACCCCATGTTCAGCGTCACCTTTTTGAGCTTCGGTACCTGCATGACGTTGCGGTATTTGAAGGTCTCCATCAACTGGGGGACCACCGTTTCGAGGTAAAATTGTTTGAGCTGGGACATCTTGTTCCTCCGCTTACTTGTCGATAATCTCGTCGCACTTGCTGCAGGCCCGCACTTTTTTCCCGTCATCAAGACGCTGTACTTTGATGCGGGTCGGCGTCATGCATTTGCTGCACATGAGCATCAAATTCGACCAGTGGATCGCTGCCTCGCCTTCGATTATACCGCCCTGCCTGTTCTGCGCGGAGGGTTTCGCGTGCCGTTTGACCATATTGACGTTTTCGACAAGCACCCTGTTCTTTTTACGGATCACCTTGAGGACTTTTCCGATCTTGCCTTTGTCCTTGCCGGTAATCACTTTGACCTTGTCATCTTTTTTGAGTCTGCACTTCGTTGCGTTCATCGGTGCCCTTCCACCTGGCGGCCCTCGATCCTAAATGACTTCCGGGGCCAGCGAAATGATCTTCATAAACTTCTTTGCGCGCAATTCTCTTGCAACCGGTCCAAATATGCGGGTTCCAATCGGTTCTCTGCTTGCCGATATGAGCACGGCCGAGTTGTCGTCGAAGCGGATGAAAGATCCGTCCGATCGTTTTATTTCTTTCTTGGTTCGCACCACAACGGCCTTCAGGACGTCTCCTTTTTTGACTTTTGCATTCGGAATGGCTTCCTTGACCGTTACAACGATAATGTCGCCGATCCGGGCATAACGCCGGCGGGTGCCACCCAGGACCTTTATGCAGCTCAACACTTTTGCACCGGAGTTATCCGCCACCGTCAGTCTTGTCTCTGTCTGAATCATAGCTCTCGAATCCCTCTAAATTCAAACGGCCTTTTCCAGGATCTGGCTGACCTGCCACCGCTTGGTTTTGCTGAGCGGCCGCGATTCGGTGATGAGGACCTTGTCTCCGATCCGGCACGAATTTTCGGCATCATGGGCTGAAAACTTGGCTCTGCGCCGGATATACTTTTCATACAGCCGGTGTTTGACCAGTCTTTCCGCCTGGACCACGACGGTCTTGTCCATCTTGTCACTGATAACGGTCCCGATCAATTGTCTTTTCATTCCGCGTTTTTTCATGGCAGCAATAACAACTTGTCTCTAAAATTATGGGTTATTCTATCTGGCCTCGGTTTCGTGGGTCGATAATTCTTCTTCTCGAATGATGGTTTGCACCCGGGCGATGTCACGCTTAATCTGTTTGAGCCGCTGCGGGTTTTCGAGCTGTCCGGTGGCATGTTGAAAGCGGAGATTAAACAGCTCCTGTTTCATCTCGACCAGCTTCTGCTGTCGCTCTTCCAGGCTAAGGGATCTGACGTCACCGGCCTTCATGATGCGATGCTCCTTTCCACAAATTTCGTCTTGACCGAAAGCTTGTAGGCAGCAAGCCGGAAAGCCTCCACGGCTACCTCTTTGGTAACACCTTCCATTTCGTAGAGAATCCGGCCGGGTCTCACAACCGCCACCCAGGCCTCAGGGGCTCCCTTGCCTTTACCCATACGGACTTCGGCCGGTTTCTTGGTGATCGGTTTGTCAGGAAATACCCGTATCCAGATTCTAGCACCCCTTTTGACGTGGCGGGTCATGGCGATACGGGCCGCTTCGATCTGCCGAGCGGAAAGCCAGCCGCAGTTGACGGCCTGCAGGCCAAATTGGCCGAAGTTAAGACGACTGCCTCTGTGGGAGAGGCCTCTCATTCTGCCTTTTTGCTGTTTTCTAAATTTTACTTTCTTGGGGCTAAGCATTGGTAAGTACTCCTGTCCCGGCAGTTTTCCGCTGTCTCCCGGTGAGCGTCAGGTGCCTGCTCGATTTATCCGTCGGTCGCATGCAGCCGCACCGCCGGTCAGCTTATTGATTTTCGTATTCCACCTTGTCCTTCTTCAGAATTTCACCCTTGAAAACAAAGACCTTGACGCCGATCGCACCGTAAGTCGTACGGGCTTCCGTAAAGCCATAATCGATGTCGGCCCGCAGGGTGTGCAGAGGCACACGACCCTCACGATACCATTCGCGGCGGGCCATTTCAGCACCCCCCAGCCTTCCGCCGCATATGACCTTGACTCCCTGGGCTCCGAAGCGCATGGCTGACGAGACACCGCGTTTCATGGCCCGTCTGAAGGCCACCCGCCGTTCGATCTGAAGCGCTATATTTTCGGCCACGAGCTGCGCATCGATCTCCGGTTTCCTGATTTCCTGTATGTCAATCAGAACTTCATGGGTGACCATCTTTTCGATGTCCTGTTTGAGCAGCGAAATTTCGGAACCCTTCTTACCGATCACGATGCCCGGCCTGGAGGTAAATATTCTAAGCCTGATCCGCCTGGATGATCGCTCGATCTCGATCCTGGAGACGCCGGCATGATAAAGCTTCTTTTTGATGAAGCGCCTGATCTTATAATCTTCAAGAATATAATCGGCATAATTCTTGTCAGCGTACCAGCGTGACTCCCAGGTTTTGACGATCCCCAATCTCAATCCAATCGGATTTACTTTCTGGCCCAAACTTTTTCCTCCTCTGGCCTATTGCAGCGACTGCTCAGCCAAGATGACGGTGATGTGACTGGTTCTTTTCAAAATCCGTGCACCACGCCCGCGGGCCCTCGCCCGAAAGCGCTTCAGGGTCGGCCCCTGGTCTGCGGTGATATTGCTGACCACCAGGGTGTCGACATCGATGTCGGCGTTTTGATTCGCGTTGGCGACGGCGCTGCGCATGGTTTTCTCGACAATCCCGGCCGCTTTCGTCGGCATGAACTTGAGGGCATTGAGAGCCGTTTCCACCGGTTTCCCCTTGACGGCATCGACTAAAAAACGGACTTTGCGGGGGGAAATACGTACGTGTTTTGTGACAGCTCTAACCTCCATAGTGCGACGCTTCCTTTTATCTTTGACTGTTTATCGGCAGTTTTCGGAGCGCTAACCGATTGTCAACCGCAACGATGGGCGCGGTTCGACCCGAAACCGCTCTACTTCAGCGACGATTTCTTGGAGCCCGCATGGCCGTAAAACGTGCGCGTCGGTGAGAACTCTCCAAGTTTGTGTCCGACCATGTTCTCGGAAATAAAAACCGGGACGAATTTCTTCCCGTTGTGAACAGCCAGCGTAATGCCGACCATTTCCGGCAAAATCGTCGACCGCCGGGACCATGTTTTAATGACCCGGTTACTGCGGCTCCTTTGAGCCTCGTCGACCTTTTTCACCAGTTTCGCCTCGACATAGGGACCTTTTTTCAACGAACGTGGCATTTTTTCTCCTGTCTAACATCATGCCTGACAAGTGCCGGGCTCAAACGAAAAAGCCCGTCTAATTTCTTTGCCTCACCGAGTCGGTGCGATGACCGCCTGCGGTTTGCCTTATTTTTTGTAACCGTTCACAGGGTTACAAATTCCGATGCGCTTCAAACCACCTAATTGTAAGCGTTTACAGGGTGCCGCAGATGCAAGGCGTCGGGCGCGCAGACGTACTTTTGTACTTCAAGTGCCCGACAACAAAGCAGATGCGGTGCCCTGTGAA
>JBATHN010000186.1:0-2427 GCA_049666885.1 Desulfobacterales bacterium | reverse complement strand
ATGTAACGCCGTAGACGAGCCATAAGACAAGCAAGAGGTGGAATTGTTTTTTTCCGGGGCCCTTCAGCTTGCATTTCAAATCACTCGGGTGGTGGCATTGTAACAAATGACCCGACCATGTTCAAAGGTCGAAAAACCACACGGTGAGACTGACGGTTCACCGTGTGGTTTTTTTTCCGCTAATCGGCTCGGACGGCATCGGCCTCACTAATATTGAAGACTATTATACGTGAAAACCGACGCATCGGCAACCGATTAGTACATGTCGTCATCCATCGGCGGTGCGGGTGACCCTTTTTTCTTTTCCGGTTTCTCGGTGATCATGGCCTCGGTGGTAATCATCAGACCGGCGACAGATGCGGCGTTCTGGAGCGCGAAACGGACTACCTTTGTGGGGTCGATGACCCCGGCCGCCATCAGGTTTTCGAATACGCCGGTTTCGGCGTTGTAGCCGAAGTCGTCTTTGTGTTCGACGACCGTGTTCAAAACGACTGACGGTTCGGCTCCGGCATTTTTGACGATCTGCCGCAGCGGTTCTGACAGCGCCCGCCTGAGAATCCCGACGCCCAACTTTTCGTCCCCTTTGGCTTTGACGGAATCCAAGGCGCCGATGCAGCGCACGAGGGCGACGCCGCCGCCCGGCACGATACCTTCCTCGACGGCCGCGCGGGTGGCATTCAAGGCGTCCTCCACCCGCGCCTTTTTCTCCTTCATTTCGGTTTCGGTGGCGGCCCCGATGTGAAGCACGGCTACGCCGCCGACCAGTTTTGCCAGGCGTTCCTGAAGCTTTTCGCGGTCGTAATCCGAAGTGGTTTCATCGATCTGGGCCCGGATCTGCTTGATACGGCCCTCGATGGCGGCACGTTTACCGGCGCCGTCGACGATAGTGGTGTTCTCCTTGTCGATCTTAACCGTTTTGCAACGGCCGAGATCGGCGGTGGTCACAGTCTCGAGCTTGACGCCCATCTCTTCGGAGATGACTTGGCCGCCGGTCAGAACCGCAATGTCTTCCAGCATGGCTTTGCGCCGGTCACCGAAACCCGGGGCTTTTACCGCTGCCACCTGAAGGGTGCCGCGCAGACGGTTGACGATCAGCGTAGCCAAGGCTTCACTCTCGACGTCCTCGGCGATGATCAACAACGGTTTGCCCTCACGCGCAACCGATTCCAGCAACGGGACCAAGTCTTTCATGGAGCTGATCTTCTTCTCGTTCAACAGAATGTAGGCGTCGGTCAGCGTTACGGTCATTTTCTCGGGTTGGGTGACGAAGTAGGGTGAAATGTACCCGCGGTCAAACTGCATCCCTTCCACCACCTCGAGGGTCGTCTCCATGGCCTTGGCTTCCTCTACCGTTATGACCCCTTCCTTGCCGACCTTTTCCATGGCTTCGGAAATCAGCTTGCCGATCACCAAATCGTTGTTGGCGGAAATCGAACCGATCTGCGTGATTTCGTTTTTGTCCTTGGTCGGTTTGGACTGCTTTTTCAGGGCCTCCACCACGGCGGCCACGCCCCGGTCGATACCTCTTTTGAGCGCCATCGGGTTGGCACCGGCCGCCACCAGTTTCTGGCCCTCGCTGTAAATGGCCTGGGCCAGCACCGTTGCGGTGGTGGTGCCGTCACCGGCCGTATCGCTGGTCTTGCTGGCGACTTCCCTGACCATCTGGGCGCCCATGTTTTCGAACTTTTCTTTCAGGTCGATTTCCTTGGCCACGGTGACCCCGTCCTTCGTGACCGTGGGAGAACCGAAGGATTTCTCGAGCACAACGTTTCGCCCCTTGGGGCCGAGCGTCACCTTAACGACATCCGCCAGGGTGTTGACCCCCTTGAGCATACGCTCTCTGGCCGAAGATCCAAAAGCAATCATTTTCGCAGGCATTTTTCTTTTCCTCCATTTTTATATCGAATTATTCCAAGACGCCCAGGATGTCGTCTTCTTTCATAAAAACATGCTCGACGCCGTCGACTTTTATGTCCGTGCCGGCATATTTCGAGAACAGGATCCGGTCGCCGACCTTGACCTCCGGTGCCACGCGCTTGCCGTCATCCCCGACCTTGCCGGAACCGACAGCGATCACTTTGCCTTCCTGCGGTTTTTCCTTGGCGGAATCCGGTATGATGATGCCGCCGGCTGTTTTCTGCTCTTCTTCGACCCTGAGAACCAGCACCCTGTCATTCATCGGTTTGATCTTCATTTCTCCCAAGTCCTCCTAAATTAGTATTTATTATTAAATTAATAAGTTATGAAACATTTCATGGCTAAATTCTAAGCACCATTTGGTTCCTGTCAAGTGGCCGATTTTAAAAATATTTTGAGGCTTTTTCATTCGGCGCAACGGTTCGAAAAAAATACTGCCAGGCATCCCGATTCAGGCTGTTCTACCGCCTTGCAATCGATTTTTATCTCTGTTAGGAAGGAATGCGTTCA
>JBATHN010000185.1:0-2000 GCA_049666885.1 Desulfobacterales bacterium | reverse complement strand
TGGAATCTATTGTACTGGATATAATGGATTCTGTCGTAAAACTGTTGTGTGGTCATTACATGACCTTGAGGTCGCTATGGTAATTCTCTTGTTCGTCGCTGGACTAATTTTCTTAATTGTCGGTGCGGAAGTGTTAGTTCGGGGCTCATCTCGCCTGGCAACTGTTTTTAGTATATCGCCATTAGTCATCGGGCTGACTGTCGTGGCGTTCGGCACCAGTTCGCCTGAACTTGCGGTTAGCATAAAAGCAGCGCTATCTGACCAGGCTAGTATTGCCGTAGGGAACGTTATTGGAAGCAATATCTTCAATGTCCTCTTTATTCTTGGACTATCTGCACTCATTGTGCCACTTGTTGTATCACATCAATTAGTGCGGCTCGACGTGCCTTTGATGATCGCGCTTTCCGTTATTGTCCTGGTCTTCGCGTTGGACAACAACTTCAGTCGCACTGAAGGTCTAATGCTGGTCGCAGGTCTCGCTATTTACATTTGGTTTTTGATATACCAAAGCCGCAGACCAGAAAGCGCAGAGTTAAAAGACGAATACGCAAGGGGACCCGGAATTGAAGGTCGTGACAACAATAGATGGTTTAAAAACATAGCCTTAGTAATTTTTGGCCTCGCACTACTTGTGTTTGGCTCACGCTGGTTAGTAGATAGTTCGGTGTCCTTTGCACAATATCTGGGTGTAAGCGAATTGATTATTGGATTGACAATTGTTGCAGTTGGTACGTCCCTACCTGAAGTGGTTACCTCGGTCATCGCGGCTATTCGTGGTGAACGCGACATCGCTGTTGGAAATGTTGTCGGTAGTAACATCTTCAATATTATGGGGGTACTTGGATTTGCCAGTATAGTTGCGCCCGCCGGTATTAAAGTTTCAGCTGCGGTTACCAGATTTGATATTCCGGTCATGATCGCGGTGGCGTTTGCTTGCCTACCCATATTCTTCACGGGTGGAGTGATTAGTCGTAAGGAGGGTGTATTATTGCTGGGGTACTACGTGGCCTACACGCTATACCTGGCCTTAGCCGCAGGTCATCATGATGCCTTACCAAGGTTTAGTGCGGTCATGCTGTATTTCATAATTCCGCTAACAGTGGTTACAATGATTATTTTAGCCGGACGGGAAATACGCGGGAGAACAAAGAGTCGGTCGGAGTGATTACAGAGACTAACATAGGCCTCTTAGGGTCTTGCACCGGAACCGCTTAGTCGTTATCGCTCCCCTTGTGGACAATGAACTTGGTCGTTAAAACTATCTATTAAGTGAAAGTTATAATAGATCCGAAACCATGAAGGCCAACTACCAGATAATGTGGTTGGCCTTCTTCGCTTTTGGTTGTGATAAGGTCGATATATCTTTATCGAGAAAATTCAAGCCGGGAGTTGGACTTACTCCAACAAAACATAAGGTCTGACCGACTCACGCCTGCTGCTCATATTTTTGAGCTATCATCTGGTCGATTCGCTTGAGATAGCCATACCGTATCGTTTCAGATGGTGTGATTCCCGGTATACGTATCTTGCTATTACCCCCCAAACCTATTGTAATAATCAATTTTATTCGATAGTAACGGCGGAAAAGATGAACACACAATTATGATCTTTTTTGATACCGTCAAACACTTCCTATTTTTACAATGACCGTTGGAGGCCGTTAGACCATCCGGTGGCGTCCTATAGTGTGTTGAAGTTTGACGGTACCAATTTTAAAATAATCATGAATTTTGGTAAAGCCATAGGTAAATTCTTGGCATTATATCTTTTTTAGCGACCCAAAAAAGCAAGACCGCCATCAAGATTCACCGAAAAATCATGGGGAACAAGTGGCCATCTATGGGTTTAGACTTTTTGGCTTTGGGCTCATGTGTCAGTACGATTAGATTTGATGAAAAGGCAATCCTTGAGTACGTCAAGAATCAAGAGTTGGACGAACAACAAAAGAATGGAAAGTTGAATCCGCCTGAGTTTGAATAACTGGTCCCTTTAAGGTGCCT
>JBATHN010000184.1:0-1528 GCA_049666885.1 Desulfobacterales bacterium | reverse complement strand
CTCGATACCCTCTCCAAGCATCACTCACTTTACCTAAAATATGCCAAGGCCGTGTTCATATATCGCCCTTGGTGAAATATGACCCTTTTTATGCGCCTATTTGCAACTCTCTTGGCGGTGTTTTTTTACCAATTGCTCAAATAAATCAACATGATGCGTGATATAAAACCAGGTGTGCGAATGTCGGCATGAATTTTGATTACGTAAATAGCGTAAGTGAAGATGTTTTTCGACAACATCCGCATGCCGTGCACGGCGCACGGTGTGTCATAAGAAGGAGACACTAAAAGTGATGGTGAGCGGCAAGAAGATTCTCTGGACCTTGCTCAATTTGAGAGCGCGTTTCGGCAGAACCAGCCTGGCAAAAGAGGTCGCCGGTATCGAGCCGCCGCTGCGATCGGAACTGTTAAGCAGCGACCAGATGAAGCAGCACGGCAAGGCGCTGGCATCCACGCACAAGCTGAGTTTGGGGCGTGCTCCGGACCAACTTCTGACGCGTCTGGCTGAGAATGAAGGTGTCCTGATTGAAGCCCGCAACCTGCTGATGAAGGCAGTTGAGGACAAACGCCGGATTGTTCCGGCAGGGGAATGGCTGCTTGACAACTTCTATCTGATCGAAGAACAGATTCGCATGGCCAGGCGACACTTGCCCAAGGGTTACAGCCGGGAACTGCCACGCTTGCTGAACGGTCCATCGACCGGCGTCCCACGCGTGTACGACATTGCGCTGGAGATTGTCTCGCACGGCGATGGGCGGGCGGATCCGGAAAGTCTCAGCAGTTTCGTGGCCGCCTACCAAACGGTGACCATCCTTAAGCTTGGCGAATTGTGGGCCGTCCCGATCATGCTGCGCCTGGCCCTGATCGAGAATCTGCGCCGCGTTGGGGCCCGGATTATTGCCGACCGGACCGACCGCAACCGCGCCGAGTATTGGGCGGACCAGATGACGGAGATAGCAGAGAAAGACCCGAAGAGCCTGATTCTCGTGATTGCGGATATGGCCCGGTCGGACCCGCTGCTGGTAAGTTCATTTGTCGCGGAATTTTCGCGGCGGTTGCAGGGACAAGGCCCTGCCCTGGCCTTGCCGCTCACCTGGATTGAACAGCGACTGTCCGAGTCCGGCCTGACCATCGAACAGTTGGTGCGCTCAGAGAACCAGACACAGGCTGCTGACCAGGTCTCGATGAGCAACAGCATCGGCAGCCTCCGTTTCCTGGGCGCGATGGATTGGCGCGAGTTCGTCGAGACGATGAGCATTGTCGAGCAGACCCTGTATGAGGATCCTGGCGACATCTACGGCAAGATGGATTTTACCACCCGCGATCGCTACCGCCATGTCGTGGAGAAGACGGCGAAGGGCAGTCCGTTCCCCGAGACCGAGGTGGCGCGCAAAGCGATCCAACTGGCGCATGCGGGCGCTGCCCGGAAAGGCGGCGATGACCGCACGGCGCACGTCGGGTTCTTCCTGATCGATGAGGGATTGGCGCAGCTCGAACGAATGGCGGAAGTGCGCCGTTCTCCCCTTGAG
>JBATHN010000183.1:0-2095 GCA_049666885.1 Desulfobacterales bacterium | reverse complement strand
GTTCAGAGCCTCCGCACCGCTGCTGCAAGTGGCAACCCGGTGCCCCTGGAAGTCGAGCAGACCTTCCAGTGTTTCACAGACGATCGATTCGTCATCGACGATCAGTATGTCGGCAGCATTTGTCATTTTTGCCTCGGTCATAGTACGGGAGCGACTGCTGGAGCCGGTGTGACGGCTTGGAGGTCGGGCGGCGCCGATCCCGGCAGCAGTGGTAAGCGCACAAACTTTCCAACAGCCTCTCGGCTGATTTCCGGCCAAGAAAGACCGCCCGGTAGAAGGGCGGACCTAAAAATTCTTCTTTAATCGACCGGTTCCCTGTAATCGGGTCGATCATTTTCTCCAGGATTGATATCAGTATTTTACCAAAAACAAGCCATAATGACTATTTTAATAAAAATTTCTATTTTAATCAAGATCTTATAAATATTTAGACCCATTTCGTCTGAACGCGGAGAATCTGAAGTCCATGAGGCCGAATGCACGAATGCTCCAGTAGCGTGACTGCCGCCTTTATTCGAGTCCGCATGACGGCACACTTGTCCCTCTTAAAATTGCAACCCGGGTCAACGCCAGTCTTAAACAGGAACGACCCCAGCAACTTCTTGCAATTATTATTGATTTGTTATATATTGAGCCTTAAAATAAAACGTTATTTTTGGGCAAGCTTTTAGCATGAAAAATCTGCCAGCCACGATTTACGGCAGTATTACCGTCGCGCATGAGAGGATATGGACACTGTCAATGAGAAAAACGCAGACCATCTGAGGCCGGAAAATCACCCGGGGTTGGCATTCAACGGGCAGGACGATCTGGTGGCCATGACCGTCGCTATATGTGCGACTGCACGTATAGATGGCTTCGAAGGTATGCTGCCGCAGGCTCTCGAACGGATCGCGACGTTTTTCCGAGGCGATCGGTGCTATGCGTGCGAAGTCGATGAATCGTGCAAAATGATTATCAACCGCATTGAATGGTGCGGGCCGGTCTTTACCCCCGGTGATACGACCGCAAACGACATGCCGGTCGCCTTATCGAATCGGGACCTCTCCCGTTTGCAGCGCGGTGAAACCATTCATCTCGCCGATCCGTCGGAGCCGGGGGCAACCACCCATCACAGATCACTGTCCGGAGGTACCGTCATCCGTTCGAGCCTGCTGGCGCCAATGATCAGCGGCGGGGTGATGGTCGGATTTCTCGGTGTCGACATCGCGACCGAGGAAATTCCACCATTCCGGGCGGGAGTCGACGTATTGAGGACGCTGGCTGGAATTATAGCGCTGGCATGGGGCTGCGCCCGTTCTGAAAAAAAAAGGCGTCTGTTTCAAACCGCCGTCGAGCAGGCTGCCGAGCTCGTCTTGATCACCAACAGCGCCGGAACAATCGAATATGTCAACCCGGCCTTGGAAAGGATCTCCGGTTATGCGAACGGCGAGCTGATCGGACGCAATCCGCGAATCTTGAAAAGCGGTCTTCAGAAACCGGTTTTTTACCAAGAGCTTTGGAACACCATCACTGAGGGTCACCCCTGGCAAGGCTGTTTCATAAACCGTCGCAAGTGCGGCACCTACTACTCGGCAGAAGCCGTCATCGTACCGGTTATGGACGGCACCGGATCGATACGCAACTACGTCGGCATCAAGCGCGATGTGACTCAGGAAAACCACCTGCAGCAGCAGCTGATTCAGTCTCAGAAAATGGAAGCGATCGGAACCCTGGCCGGCGGCATCGCCCATGACTTCAACAACATCCTTTCCGCTATTCTGGGATATGCCGAACTGGCCGTGTACGAAATGCCGGAAGGCAGCCCCGGCCGCCATGACGTGGCCGAGGTCATCAAGGCCGGCAACCGTGCCAAGGACCTCGTCAGGCAAATTCTGACCTTCAGCCGCAAAACGGAGCAGGATTTCAAGTCGATCGATATCGCCCCGCTCCTCAAGGAAGCCCTTAAATTTCTGCGGGCCTCTTTACCCTCGACCATCGATATCCGCACCCGCATCTCAGCCGAAAACGCCCGCGTGCTGTGCACCCCCACGATGATTCAACAGATCTTGATGAATCTGTGCACCAATGCCGCCCAGGCCATGAAAGACTCCGG
>JBATHN010000182.1:0-1519 GCA_049666885.1 Desulfobacterales bacterium | reverse complement strand
TGTTTTCATATACAATGGCCATAGATTTGGGTTTATAGATCTTTATCCAAAAATCTTCCAGTCCTTTTGTATATTCGCTGACCGGCGGGTTCAACCGATAGATGTTTTTCCACCCTTTTTGAGTGATGTTATCGGCCGAGGCCGTGCAGATGAGAAAAGGCATATCTTTTTTTTGCGCCAGTTTCGCCATCTCGTAAGTCGGATCACTGGCATAGCCGCCGACCAACATTACCGGTTTGGCTGCAACCAATTTATCGAAGGCTGGTTTTACGGAGGCGACTTGCCCTTCGTCATCGGCAAATACGATGTTTACGGGACGGCCATTGATTCCGCCGGCTTCGTTAACGGATTCCTGCGCCATTTCAAATGAATTTTTCATCATCATGCCAAATTCTTTCAAATTGCCGCTCAGCGGAAGCGGAATACCGATAGCGACAGACTCCTCTGACGCGACCCCCACAGACGTGGATAATGCCAACCCCACTACCGTTACGAATAGTATAAAGTGACAAATTTTATTTTTCATCTTTATTTTCCTTCTGTCTTGTGATTGTCATGGGTCATTTGCAACAAATCCACACCCGTGAAAAATCTCAATTATGCGCTCCCGTTCCCATTTGCGCTGCCCATTCGGGGAACACACCCGGGTCGATATTGAACACCGCTGTTCCGATGAGATAAAACATCACCGTAATGACGATAACGCCGATGATGTTGATAGCGATGCCTACTCTGGCCATCTCTGCGATTTTGATCCGGCCGCTGCCGAAGACAATCGCATTGGGCGGTGTTGCCACCGGCATCATGAAGGCACAGGATGCGGAAAGGGTGGCCGGGATCATCAGAAAGAGCGGGTTCGCCTTCATGGCAAAGGCCACGGATGCTAAAATCGGGAGGACCATTTCCGTGGTCGCGGTATTGGATGTCAGCTCCGTTAAGAAAGTCAAACCAAAGCAGACGATGAGAACCATAATGATGGGATTCATACCGGCCAGCCCCGCAAATTCATTCCCGATCAATGTCGCCAGGCCGGTCACCTGAAACCCCTTTGCCAGAGCAAAGCCGCCGCCGAAAAGGATGACAATGTTCCAGGGAATATTTTTAATCACCTCGGGCCCCATAATGGTGGCCGTCGGCGCATCTTTGCTGCGGGTCGGGATCAAAAACAAAATCATGGCCATCACCAGGGCCACGGTTCCATCGTCAATCAGCTTGGGATAAGGGATCAGTTGAGACCATCCCGGTATGGATACAACTCCCAGATTCAGTGACTTTCGGAACACCCACAAAAATGCCGTCGAAAAAAAGATAACCAACACGGATTTTTCCTCAAAACTCATCGCCCCCAAATCCTTGTATTCTTTATCGACAATGGACCGGTCCACCGTGACATCAGCCGGGACACGAAAATATATCTTGGTGAGGACCAGCCAGACAATCACAATCATGACAATGCTCACCGGCAGCCCCATCATGAACCATGTACCAAAGGCGATCGGTGTCGCTTTTGGAAAGGTAA
>JBATHN010000181.1:0-2101 GCA_049666885.1 Desulfobacterales bacterium | reverse complement strand
GTGCAGCACGGCACCCATCATCGGCACAGCAAAAAAACACTCCAGGTAGCGGTGGCTGTCCCAGTCCATTATGGCGACGGTGTCACCGGGCTGAACGCCCTGCTGCTGCAGCATGCCGGCCAGCCGGGTCACGCGCTTGAAAAAGGTTTCATAGTCGTAGCGCAAAAGGTCCCGGTAAACGATTTCCTGTTTCGGGGCATAAATCAGGGGCGTTGTGAGTATGTTCTTGATCAGAAGCTGATACGAAAAGGCTGATGGAGTTCGGTAAATCGGTTTGGCCGGCATGATCGACTCCTTTCTTCGGTCATATTGTTCAAGGGTGAGGCCGTTCTCGAATCGAAATGAGGTCATCGCCCTCTGGCACGTACCCGCTCGTAAAGGTCGCAACGGTTGCCTTCATTGTCCCTTCACCTGAGCCACTCCTGAATGAGCGCAAATTCGAGTGGAAAAGAGAAAGCACCGGCCTTTTGGGGTAACATGCCGTGTTGCATTAGGGTCTTTTGTGGGGGAAGCCGTTTCGATCAAACACCATGTCGTTGAACGCGAACATGAAATCGTGCTCGGAGGTTCGAAAGAACCACTGGTTCTTGTGATTGAACCCAACGCTGTGGTTCATGGCAGCGAAGTCGAGCATCCAGCCATCGGGTCCTTTCCGGAAAAAAAACGGTGACGCCTGCCGATTGCTCAACGGAAACCGAATCACCGCCCGGTCTTCCGAGAGAATGACCTCTCCCGCCCCGCCGTTTCGTACGATGGCGTTGAGTTCGTTGTCCTGTTGGGCATCGGTCACCAACCATTGCCTTAAAAACCGGCGCGTCTCTTTAGTGTACAGTGTCAGCTCCGGGTCCTTGACGTGGTTCCGCAGAACCATTTTATAGGTTTCCAACGCTTTCTGCGGTGTCGATTGGGGGCCGAATCCGTCGGCCAGCGGGGACCGGGGTTTTTGGGGAACTCCGGAACCGATTTCGACATCGATGCGGGCGCCGCCGCCGCCGGAAAGGCGCTCGCCAGGGTCTGGAGGCTTCAGCGCCAATTCCGAATCCAGGGTTCCCTCAGCCCCCATTGCCTGACCGACCAGCAGTTCGGCCGTGGCTTCTACGCCCGGTCCGACGCGCCCCGCTTGAAAAAACGGCAGCATCTGACGGCGCTCGACATATCCGATAAAAGCGTCGGTAAAAATACCTTCCAGATCATAGCCAATCTCCAGCCGCACCTGTTTTCCGGCCGGGTCGACCAGGAACAGCACGCCTTTGGCCCCCCGGGTGGTCCCCCCAAGCCGCAGCCGGTCGAAGAGCTCGACTGCCGCGGCGTTGATGTCCGCCGGGCTTTCTTTCAGAATGACTGTCTTCAAATGGATGCCCAGTTCCTCGAGCAGCTGCCGGTTGATCCGGTCGATGCGATCCCGCTGGCCGTCGGACAAAAGTCCGGCCCGGTCTTCCACAAACCCGTCCGACCCAACACTGCCGGTGCAACCCGACAAAACCAGGAGAATCAGGGACACCGGGACGGCGATACCGATCAACCAGTCACTGAAGCCGGCATCCGTGCTGTTCATCCTGAAAAAGAAGTGTCTCAAGGACCTCCGATTCCTGCTTTTCCAAAACCCGGCAATTTAATCTGTTTCTCGAGAATACGTCGCAAACTTAATTGCGAAAGGTGATCAGCGCCTCTGCAATCTGTTTTAAGGCGTCTTCGGAATCGAAGGCAAATGGTGTGGCCGGCAAAAAGCGCAGCAAGTGGCCCAAGTGAGATGTTGTGTGGCCATCCATAAACGGCATCTTTCGGCCCGGGCCGACGTTCTCGATTTTTGAAGTCCTCGGAACCGGTCATTTACCCGCTGCCGACCTGCCGTGTAATACATTTATCTCAAATTTTGACAAATTCTTCAAGAGCGTATTCTCTCCTCCTCGGCCACAGGTCACAGCGAACCGTCGTAACGGTTGAATAACGCAGCTGTTTCGTGCCATGTCCGAGTCGATCTGGTTGTTACGATTGACAATTTACACGCTCCTGTATAGTAATTTTACAGCAGACCCGGGGGAAATCGATGAAACTTTGCCAGACCTGCGGCCATATGCAGGCTGACAGCGCACATTAAAAC
>JBATHN010000180.1:0-1704 GCA_049666885.1 Desulfobacterales bacterium | reverse complement strand
CCAGGAACCACCACGACGCACATCTTACCATTAATGCATTGCAGATGAAGGTGGAAACCTACTAATGCCGGAAACTTCAAAAGCACAGACCAGCTGGAAGGACTCGATTGTCGTCACCGGTGTCGGTCTGGCCACCCTGTATTGGGTGTGCGAATCCTTTATGTTCTTTTTCCTGGCACCGGAAGCCAATATTTTTCACCACATCCTGGGACCGAACCTGTTCGAAGTTTGGACGCGGCTGCTGGTGCTGTGCATCTTTGTCATTTTCGTCTCCCACGTACGACAGGACATCAACAAACGCCGGCTTGCCTACGAAAAGATGCGGGAGCAGGACGAAAAGTACCGTTTGATCATCGAAAATATCGATGAGGGTTTTTTTGAACTTGACCTTGAGGGTCGTTTTTCCTTCGTCAGCGACCCGGCCGGCGAAATCCTCGGTTATGGCCCTGACGAGTTGATCGGTACGAAACTGATCGCGTCGAGCTCGCCGGACAACGCGGCATGCATTGACCGCATATTGGAGCGGGTTTTTAGCACCGGCGAATCCTCGCGTGCGACCGAGCTTCTCGTGATCCGCAAGGACGATTCGGAGGTGACGCTTGAATTGTCCGTATACCCCTTGCGCACAGCTGACGGACAGCCGATCGGCTACCGCGGTATGGTGCGGGACGTGTCGGAAAGGATAGAGAGCGAAAAGGAGAAGGCGAAACTCGAGAAGCAGTTGATTCAAGCCCAGAAAATGGAGGCCATCGGCAATTTGGCCGGCGGTATTGCGCACGATTTCAACAACATTCTGATGGGCATGCAGGGCAATGCCTCCCTGATGCTCATGACTCTCGACAGTCATCATCCGCATTATGAAAAGGTCAAGGCCATAGAACGGTACGTCGATAGCGGTGCCGCCCTGACCAGGCAACTGTTGGGATTCGCCCGGGGCGGGAAGTACGAAGTCAAGATCACCAGACTCGATGAACTGGTCCGCCGGACGGCCCGAATGTTCGGCCGCACCAAAAAAGAGATTCGCATACACACCGACGGGCTCGCCGGCGTGAGGTCGGTCGAGGTGGACCAGTCCCAGATCGAACAGGTTTTGCTCAACATCCTCGTCAACGCATGGCACGCGATGCCGGGCGGCGGAGAGATCTTTCTAAAAACGGCAAATGTCGACATCGATAGGACGGTTGTGCGACCCTATCTGATCGAACCCGGCCCTTATGTGTGCATGACGATTACAGATACCGGTATCGGCATGGATGAGGCCACTCAGCAGCGTATTTTCGAACCCTTTTTTACGACGAAGGAGATGGGCCGCGGAACAGGTCTGGGCCTGGCATCGGCTTATGGGATCATCAAAAATCACGGCGGATTCATCGAGGCGGACAGTGCCCCGGGCGAGGGGGCAACATTCCGCATCTACCTGCCGGCATCGGGCAAGGCCGTCGTCGAGGAAGAAGAAAGCGTCACCGAACTTTTCAAAGGTGATGAAACGGTGCTGCTGATCGACGACGAACAGGTGATTATCGAGGTCGGGCAAGAAATTCTCAAGACGCTCGGTTACAAAGTGTTGGTGGCGGCCAGCGGCTATGAGGCGCTGCAGATCTTCCGGCGAAAGAAGGATGCCATCGGCCTGGTCATTTTGGACATGGTCATGCCGGGGTTGAGCGGCGGGGAGACCTTCGACCAGCTTAAAACCATAAAGCCCGA
>JBATHN010000179.1:0-5324 GCA_049666885.1 Desulfobacterales bacterium | reverse complement strand
ATTGACCTGCCGCCTCTCGGAGAAGCGCTTCAGCAGCATGAGGTTGGTTGGACCTTCGGACGGTTCGGCCACCATGCCGCGGTTCTCGCGCCGGCTTCGGGGACCGTTCTGGCCGTCAACCATCGGGTGAAAGAGCATCCGGAGATTATTCGTTTGGATCCCTACCGGGAAGGGTGGTTGATGATTCTTGAGCCCAAATCACCGAAACAAAGTCTCAAGGGACTCTATTTCGGAGAAGAGAGCGTGCACTGGATGGAAAGGGAAATTGGAATGCTGCTCGAGCTTCTGGGAACCGATTATGAAAAGTTGGCCGCCACCGGTGGTCAGCCGGTCGATGATCTGTTTGGAAGTGGCGTGGACGTCAGTTGGGATAGATTGGTAAAGTGTTTTCTCAGGACGGAACGGACAGTCTGAAGTACTAATGCGGCAATAATTCTTTACACATGATTAGTATTGCAAGGTTGAATCAAGACCGGCGGACGGCGTCCCGAAAATAGGTGGTGCAATACCTGCAGTAGTCAAGAGGGGTGTCGTCCAGCTCCGCGAGATTGCCGGAGAAGTGCATAAGGCAACTGGTGTCGTGACAATGTTCCAGGTTAAAGAGGTGCCCCAATTCATGCAGAGCCACCTTGGCCGTCCGCTCAAGGATCTTCGCCGGCTTGGGTGAAGAGCCGTCGTTTTTTTCCGACAATCTGAACGTGGAAACAAGCGCGATTTTTCCATTCTGTCGGGCTTCGCCATAGACGTGGGTGAAGATCGGAATGAAAAGATCGACATTCAGAACCGCGATCACTTTGCTGCAGTTTATAAATCTTCTGTTTTCCAGGTCCCTCAGAACGGTACCGGCATCGTACTGCAACCGGTTTTCCGAAAAGGCATACGCCGGGTGGTCAAGGGGTGACAGTATTTTTGGGGTGAGCTTCAGGTAACCGGAAACGTGTGCGGCGACGACTTTTACAGGAAGTTCAACGCCATTTCCGAGCGCGCATACGCCTATGGTGTGGTTTTTCAGGGGCATAGCATCACCCGTTTGTCGCAACCGCCGGCGCCTCGCGTTTCAACCCCAACCGTTTCATTTTCTTGTGCAGGGTGACCCGGTTGATCCCCAATATGCCGGAGGCTTTGGTGACATTCCAGCTGTTTTCCTCCAGGACCTGGGCGATATAATTATTTTCGATTTCTTTCAGCGTCGGTTCCCTTTTCGCGCCGCTGCGGTTGGATTGCAGGAAGGAAAAATCGTCCGCCCTGAGGGTGCGGGAGCGGGAGAGAACCACTGCCCGTTCGACCGCGTTTTCGAGTTCCCTGACGTTGCCGGGCCACGTGTAGCCCTTTAAAAGATCCAGCGTATCGGCAGAGACGTGATCAACGCGTTTGGCGGTTTCCTGACTGTACTTCTTGAGGAAATGTTGCAGCAGCAACGGTATGTCCGATTTTCTTTCCCGCAACGGGGGGATATGAATGTGAATGACGTTGATGCGATAGAAGAAGTCTTCGCGAAAACGGCCGGCCCTGGCCTCTTCTTCAAGGTTCTGTCGGGTTGCGGATATCAGGCGAAACTCAACCGCTGTGGGGTCCCGGCTGCCGAGACGGGTAATGGTTTTGTCCTCCAATACGCGCAGCAGGTCGATTTGCATTTTGGGGCTGATATCACCAATCTCGTCTAGAAACAGCGTGCCGCCCGAAACGACTTCCAGAAATCCTTTGCGGGCGTGGTTGGCTCCGGTAAACACGCCCTTCTGGTGCCCGAAGAGTTCACTCTCCAGCAAGGAATCGGGTATGGCGCCGCAGTTGATGGCGATAAACGGTTTCTGAGAACGACGGCTTTTGGCATGGATGGCCTTGGCGACCAGCTCTTTTCCTGTTCCGGTTTCGCCGGTGAGTAAAATAGAGGCGTCGCTTTCCGCTATTTCCGGAATCAGTTCGAAGACCTTTTTCATCGCCTCGGATTGCCCGATAATATTGTCAAACCGGGTCATCTTCTCCAGGCAGCCCTTGAGGTAATTGTACTCCGCCGTCAGCTTTTTTTGTTGGGCTATTTTTTCCAGTGCCAGCGAAAGCTGCTCCGGTTTGAACGGCTTGAGAAGATAATCGCTGGCGCCGGTCTTCATGGCCTTTACGGCCGATTCAATCGAACCGTAAGCGGTGATGATGATCACCATGGTTTCAGGATAATCCGCTTTTATTTTTTCAAGCAGCTCGAGTCCGTCCATTCCGGGCATTTTGATGTCGACGAATAAAAGATCAAATGCTATCTCGTTCAGTTTTTCCAGCGCTTCGAAACCGGAGGCGGCGGTTTCAACCAGATGCCCGGACTTCTTGAACCAGTGATAAAAGGATTCCCGGACGATCATTTCGTCATCGACAATCATAATACGCATTTTTTCATCCATGGGAGCCTCCGTTGGTCGGGTTTAGACGTTTGTGAAAGGCGGATTGAATCGGCGGCCTGTTGACCCATCCTGCAGAGATTCAGGTCATCGGAAAACTCAAAATAAAGGCCGTCCCTTCGCCCACCCTGCTTTTGACGGCAATTTTGCCTTTGTGATTCTTGACAACGCCGTAAACGATCGACAATCCCAAGCCGGTGCCCTCACCTTCGGGTTTGGTCGTGAAGAAAGGATCGTAGATGTGGTCGAGATCAGCTTTGGGAATTCCGCACCCGGTGTCTTTGACGGTGATGACACAGCGCTTCTGGTTCGGGTCCAACCGGGAGAGCACCGAAAGGTCACCGCCTTCCGGCATGGCTTCGACGGCATTGAAGATCAGGTTAAGCAGGCATTGCTGCAAGCGATTGGTGTCCCCCGCGCTGCGCAAGGGGGATTCGGACAACTCGATGTTGAGGCGAATATTCTGAAGCGCGATCTTGTGGCGGGTCAACGAGATGACGGAATTGAGGATATCATTGAGATCAACTTCTTTGTATTCCAGGGGTGATTCGCGGGAAAAGGACAGAAGGCCGGAAACGATTTTTCCGCAGCGCTCCAGTTCGGCCGCCATGAGCCCAATAAAATGCCGGCAATTATGAATGTCCTCGCGGCTCAATCGTTTTTTCGCCATCATCTCCTGCATGATGTGACTGAAAGTCAGCAGTCCTTGCAGCGGATTGTTGATTTCGTGGACGCAACTGGCCACTAGCTTTCCGAGGGAAATCATCCGATCTTCCTGCACCATTTTTTTCAGGTCGGCTTTCAGTTCCGCCACTCGCTTGTTCCATCCGCTGTTTATTTTATCGGTGATATCCCGCCATATTTCGATGATGCGCAAAATCTGGCCGGTCTGATCCTTGAGGGGATAGGTCACGATATTGCCGTAGGTCTGTCGATCGGCAGTCGTCTGAAATTCATGGATGACGTGGGCGGATTTGCCGGTCCTGAGCGTTTCGAGCATGGGACACGGCAGTTCCGGTCTGGAGACGGAGCAGGGGGCGTTTAATCCGTAATAGGTCTGATAACAGGGGGTCCCGACAACCTCGGCCTTGGATTTTTTTACGATTTTCAAATACGCCTCGTTGGCTTCGGCAATGGTGTAATCCGTGTTCAGCACGACGATGGCGGCATCGCTTTGCTGGATCAGAAAATCGGACGACATTTTTTCGAGGATGACCTGTTTTTCCACCGATTTCAAGCGCTGGCTGAGGATGAATAGGTTTCTGATCAATTTGCCGGTGTCGTGCTCCAGCACCCCAACGCCCTTGGGACGTAATTTTAAGAGTTCCAGAAAGACGTCCTCGTCGTTCGTCAGCTCGACGATGCCTTCCAGATCCTTTATCTTGAATAAGTTCCGAAAGTTGTCGGTCGTGTAAATTCCCATTTCCGCGGCCAGCAAGAGGCCCTCCGCATTGGGGTCGATATCGCAGACCCCCACTACCTGGATATCCAGCAGCGGAAAAAAATCATTCTTTGCGGATTCGAGGAAAAACTTGCAGGCCCGTCCCCCACCGACGATGGCCAGTTTCAGGGGTAGTTTGCGGGGCAAATGATCGGCTGTTTCCGAAACCATTCGGCGCTCCCAATGGGTAAAACCATTTATCTGGAACGGTCATCGATGAAGGATCCCGGGAAGTGGGGCGCGCAGTATCGTCATCAGCGGTTTGAGGCCAGAAACAGATGGGGCATCAAATCGTAACACGTCAATCAGGGCTCATGCGGAACACGAAAGACAGAGTTCGGTGTCAGTCTGAAACCTGGGTCCTTACGAGATGATCATAAAAGAGAAATAACAGCGCGTCAAGCCGTTGAATCCCGAAGACTTTCGTGGTCCGATTTCCACCGAAATTTAGGCGTCAACCGCCGGCACGGTTTCGCAACAAATGTTGCGCAACAGTGTTGCAAGGCGTTCCATTGGACGTCTCTCTTCGGCTTGAGCCCTCGCGGCGCAAAAGGTGTTGCATTCAGTGCAACATTTTAGGGGGGCTCTGCTGCTGTACGATTGGATGCTTATGGTCATAACCTATTGGTATTATTTTAAAATTAAATATAGCGGCCGGAATGGCACGGAGTGTGCTCAATCAGGCGATACCGTCACAACTTGCGGCTGTCCGAGTTCCATCCACATCGATGGAGAAGAGGTGTCTCTTGTCCCCTGAGATGGAGAAAAAAAAGATTCTTGTCGTCGACGACGAACCGGAAATGCAGATTTTTTTGTCCAATCTGCTGCACACCTGCGGTTTTGACGCCGTCATTGCGGAGAGTGGAACGGCGGAGTTGAGCGAGATCATCGCCGAAATTCCGGACCTTATTATCCTGAACATGATGCGCTACCGGGACCGTCAATCCCTGCTGTACCGTATTCTCAAAACGGACGAAAAATTGAAGGCCATTCCGGTCATTATGCTATCCTCGCTCGATCGCAAGACCTTTTTTCATTTACAACGCTTGAAAAAGTTTCCCGTCGGCGGCGCCCTGCCCGAGCCGGAAGCCTTTATTCTGAAACCTCCCGAAGCTGATGAACTGCTGCAGGTGGTGCAGACTTTGACAGGGTCTCTTAAATCTCAAACCGTTGAGGAGGAAGTGTAGTGAGACTCAGTTTTCGAACTGACAGCCATCGGAGAAAGGCGTTTTCAGGCGGCCGATCCCTGCCGACAGCCGCCACTGCCCGAGTGAGAGACCCTCGCTTCCGCCGGAAAAGGCCGGAATTCGAACACAAAAGGGGTTTTCCATGTCTGTAAAAATTGGTTTCTACATTTGCCATTGCGGAATCAACATCGCTTACAAAGTGCGGGTCGAGGAAGTGGCCGCATTCGCGCGTGAATTGCAAAATGTCGTCGTGGCACGCGATTACAAATTCATGTGCTCCGATCCGGGGCAGGCCATGATCGAAAAAGA
>JBATHN010000178.1:0-5274 GCA_049666885.1 Desulfobacterales bacterium | reverse complement strand
ACCCAACTGAAAAGTACATCCGGGGGCTAATGGATATCAGCCGCGCCATCACCTCCGATCTCTATATCGAAGACATTCTCAAGCTGATCGTCATGGTCACGGCCAAAGTCACCGGTGTCGAAATCTGCTCGATGTGGCTGATCGACGAGAACGTCAACCCGGTGAAGATTCGCCTCAAGGCCACCCAGGCCATCGATCCTGACTACGTCAAGGATCGCGCTCTCAACCTCAACGAGGGCATCGTCGGATATGTCGCCACTACCAAAAAACCGTTGACGGTAGCGAACGTCCTGCAAGAGCCGCGCTTCAAGGAAAAGGAAATGGCCGCAAAACTCGGACTGGTTTCGATGCTCAGCGTACCGCTTCAGGTTAAGGACGGCAAGGTCATCGGGGTTCTCAATTGCTTTACAGCCGAGCCGCATACGTTCACGCAGACCGAGATCAACCTGATGTCGACCGTTGCCAACCAGGCCGCGGTGGCCATCATGAACACCGAGCTGATGGTCAAGACCCAAGTCATCCAGGAGGAATTGGAGACCCGCAAGATGGTCGAAAGGGCCAAGGAAATCCTCATGAAACGGCGCAACAAAAGCGGCGAGGAGGCCTATCGCTGGCTTCAGAAACGCAGTATGGACATGCGCACCTCGATGCGGCGGGTGGCCGAAGCCATTCTGCTTTCCGAAGAAATCGACTGACACCCCACCGTCAGCTTGACGCTCGCCTGTTTTACAATTCTCCATCACACCCTTCGTATTCGTCAAACTTAATCAAAATAAATTTTTTAACAATATAAGCTTGACAGGATAATTAAGTATAACTAAAAGAAATTACAACTTGGGAAATCCCGGTTCGCACAATGACGTGCGGACTGATAAGGTCGGGTCATGGACAAAGGCGTCTTTTTCACCCGGAAAAGACGCCTTTTTTTATTTAAACTTAATAATCCCGTTAAGGAGGACGCCATGAATTTCCAACAACCGAATTCGAATGAAGCCCTGGAAACTAAAAACCGCTCCCGCAGTGTCGCCCCTCAGTCCGGCATCTGCAGTCGTTGCATCGACGGTTGCAAGGGCAACTGTGACCTGTTCAAGTCGACCTTTCGGGGTCGCGAACTGCTCTATCCAACCCCCTTCGGCAAAGTTACCGCCGGCGCGGACAAGGATTATCCGGTGGATTACTCTCACTTGAACATCATGGGATATGCCATCGGCGCCGAAGGCATCGAAGCCGATCCGGACCATGCGATTTTTCCCAAGGTTGACACGACCGCCTGGTACGGCGCCACCGAAAAAATTAAAATGCGGATACCCATGTTTACCGGCGCGTTGGGGAGCACCGAGATCGCCCGGGCCAACTGGGAACACTTTGCCGTCGGAGCCGCCATCACCGGGATCAGTCTGGTCTGCGGTGAAAATGTCTGCGGCATCGATCCCGAACTGAAGATCGACAAGAACGGCAAGGTAAAGGACTCTCCGGAAATGCGGCGGCGGGTGGAGCAGTACCGGCGATTCCACGAAGGTTTCGGGGACATTATGGTCCAGTTGAACGTCGAGGACACCCGCCTAGGCGTTGCCGAATATGTCATCGAAAAATTGGGGGTCGAAACGATCGAGCTCAAATGGGGGCAGGGCGCCAAGTGCATCGGCGGTGAAATCAAGGTCGACACTATCGAGCGCGCTCTCGAACTCCAGAAGCGGGGATACCTGGTCACCCCTGATCCGTCGGACGGCTCCAATGTCAAAGCCTATAAAGATGGCGCCATTAAGGAATTCGAACGGCACTCCCGGGTCGGGTTTCTCGATCAGGAGGACTTCATGCGGGAGGTCGATCGGGTCCGTAAATTGGGGGCCAAACGCATCACTCTCAAGACCGGAGCCTATCCGATGCGGGAGCTGGCCATGGCGATCCGCTGGTCTTCGGACGCTAAGATCAGCCTGCTGACGATCGACGGCGCACCGGGCGGCACCGGCATGAGCCCATGGCGCATGATGAGCGAATGGGGGATACCGGCCATCTACCTGCATTCCATGGCGTATGATTTGTGCCTGCGGCTGGCGAAGAAGGGCGCCTGGGTGCCGGATATTGCCTTTGCCGGCGGTTTTTCTTCAGAAGACCACATATTCAAAGCACTGGCACTGGGGGCGCCTTATTGCAAAGCCGTGTGCATGGGACGGGCGCTGATGATACCCGGAATGGTCGGCAAGAACATCGGTCGCTGGCTGAAAGGCGAAGACGGCGGCCTGCCCTCGACCGTGTCGAAATACGGCACCACCAAGGAAGAGATCTTCGTCTCCTATGCCGAACTGAGAACCAAATACGGTAAAGACATCGAGAAATTCCCGCTGGGGGCTATCGGCCTCTACAGCGCCGCCGAGAAGCTGCGGGTCGGTCTGCAACAGCTCATGGCGGGTGCCCGCAAGTGGCGGCCGCACCTGATCACACGCAAGGACCTGGCCGCCCTGACCGAGGAGGCGTCGCGCGTGACCACTCTGCCGTACATCATGGATGCTTACAAGGAAGAGGCCCTGGCGGTCATCGACGCCTGATCCGGATGCGTTCGAGCACTTTTCTGCTGCCGGCCTGGGTCGGCGGCAGACCGAATCGCGATCGAATTTTAATACGAAAACAAGGTGGGCACCTACGCCCGGATAACCGATTTCGTGTTGCGGCTGAAACTCGCCGTTGCTCTCAACCGCTCATCCAGGCTCCGGCGCATCATTTCCATTCACCGAGGCGGCCCAGGGCCATGACTGTTTAGCCGGCATTTCTTTGTGAAAATACGAATTCTGGGGATTACGCCAGGTCAATTGATTTTCACCCAAATCATACGGGCGGTATCCGTTCCGGTATTTTTCCACTGGTCCGGCATGTCGGTCGTCAGATACACTACATCCCCGGCCTTCAATTTCTTGAGGCTGCTGCCGATTTTGATCTGCAGCTCCCCGGCCAGCACGTAACCGAACTCTTCGCCTTTGTGAACGAAAAAGTGGAAAGGAAGGGTCGTTCGAGCGGGGATTTCGATCAGGTAGGGATCGGCTTTGGCCTCGAAATCGACGCCGGTCAGCCGTTTGCCGGAGAGGCTTGCTTTGGGCAGATTCTGGAATTTGAAGGCGACGGCATCGTCGGCCGAAAAAACAGAGGGACGGGTGACTTCGGCGGCGTCCTTAAAAAAAGCACTGACGTCGACCGACAGGACCTCGGCCATTTTGAACAGGGCCGGCAGCGAGGGATAGATCAGGTTGCTTTCGACCTGTGAGATCGTGCTGGGAGTAACCCCCACCAGTTTGGCCAGATCGGTTTGCGACAGACCCTGCCGGGTGCGCACCGCCTTCAGGCGCCCGCCCAGATCGATCCGACCCGCTGCGCGCGCCTCCGCATCGAAGGTTACCTCACGCTCCTTGAACCAGTACAGAAAGGGTTTGTTGATCGTGTCCAGAGCGCGCTTTTCGGCCTTGAGGATCGTCAGCGAGGTCTTGCCTCTCTTGACGGAAAGATCGATGGCGACCTGGGCGATTTGATTGATCCGGGCCCGCAGCCGTTGCGTGTGGGCCTGTTTTTCGATGATCCAGTAGGCAACCGTGTTCAACTCGTAGAGGCGCGGGCAGGAGTGAGAGTAAAAATTGACGATATGTTCCTCACCGCCCCAGAGTTCCTGCATGCCGGTCAGGCTTTCGAAGACAAAACAAACGTCGCCTTCCAATGCGTCGTGAGCACCGTAGACGGCTTCCATAACGTGATGGTCGTTGCGGGGATCAGCCACGCGGATGATCCGGCAGGCCCGTTCGGTTGATCCGTCTTGGTAAAATTTCAAAAAAACATCCGAGCCGGCGCCCTTGCCGAAAGTGAAGCAGTCCAGGATCGTCAGGTGGGCGCTGTCTCCCAGATGGCCCAGTTTGTCCAACAGGTTCTTCGGTGATCGGTCGAAGCTGACATATATCAAAGGCTTTTGCCGGGCCTGGGAGGCCTGGATAAAATTGAGATAAAATACGGCGGCGAGACTGCCGGCGTCATCGTACCACACGACATTGTCCCCGATATAAAGCCCGCCGAGCAGCCGGTCCAGATGGTCGATTCCGGTCGTCGCCGGCATGGTGTCCTGTTTCATATCCATTTAACTCCGCAACGGATCGATGCGTCCGATAGTGTCTTGTCACACTTTAATTGTCTTATCCATTGTCGCCCGCTGCATGATATTTCAAACCTGGAAACACAACAATGATCATCGGCAGTGTTGGTTTAGGTTTCAGATTTCAGGGCTTGCCCGCCCGCCTAAAATAATGCCAAATACCAAAATACAAGCACCAAAATACCAATAAATTCCAAATGACAATATCCAATGAGCCAAACAGTTTAAAGGTTCACCGTTCCCCGTTCAGGGTTGATGGATTGAAGTCCTTCCTTGAACGCTGAACCCCGAACCCAGAACTCTGAACCTCTGAACCCTGAACGTTGAAGCGGGAAACTTATAAACATTCATTTGCGTCGCTCAATGCAGTCGAGACACTTCATAAATGACACGACAATAGAGGTCTCTTTACCGGGTCGACGGTAGAAGAAAACGTCATTTCTGTCAACCGATGCATCCTGCTCTCATGGATAATTGATGAAAATGTCAATCCGGCTGATGACACCGGGTAAAGGCTCACCAAGAACCGCTATCCTGCCCATGATTTGTCAGGGAACCGGAATGACGGATGTGTTTGTTGCGCCGGGGTTAGAGGCTTCCGGCCAGTGCGAGCTGGTTTGTCAGAATACTGACCTTTAACGACGGCTGGGTCAGGTCGTGATGACCGCGGAGGAACGGCACATACACCAGAAGATAGCTCTGCGGTGCGACGCTGATGGTCGACAATTGCGGACAAAGAGCCTTCCGGGGTTTGACAAAAGCTGCCAAGGTGACCTTCAGGCTGTCGACTGCGTCTGCGACCGGCAGGGTCACAGGATGGAGTTCACCGCCGGGTAGACCCGCTGCCGGAGGATCCTGCGGTTGGGCCAGCGTCATCTTGGTGGCCAGCGGCAGATACGTCTGGGGTCGAATCTTGAAGGCCGGGCTCCAGAAGTGGAACGGTATGTCGCGCCAGGCCGCACGGGGGACAATCGGTAAATTGGCGGCCTTGACCAGATCGGAATAGGAGTCGAGATGGATCCCGTCAATCGCGGCCCGGATGCGCCAGAAGGGGAGGTAGAGAATCGATTCGCAGTTGTCGACTGCCAGCGGAAGGTGGCCGAAATTCAGCCGCTCTAAACGGTCCTTGCCCGGTTTCCAGGCCGAAT
>JBATHN010000177.1:0-3465 GCA_049666885.1 Desulfobacterales bacterium | reverse complement strand
GAATCAATGGTGATTGTGTGCTCTCCCGTACCCTCGTACAGGGGTGTAATCAGCACGCTTCCGAGAATTTCATCCGGTCCGGTGCTGTCATCCTCCAATAGTGTGACCATCGCCGCATGTTCAAAATCTTGTACGTAATCGAGAGTAACACTGTCACCGACGTCCATGGTGTGCGCGTGAAGAATATTGGCGGTCACTCTTCCGCCAGGACCCCAGTCCCACGTGCACTGGATACTGATCTCATCCTCGGCTTCCTGCGTGCTGGAACAGGTTAGTCCGATCAGTCTAAGCCAGCTCATTCTCACACCTCCTATCTAATTAGTTAATTTAACGTGATAATTTCCTTCATCTTGCTGCAGTGTAGTTTATTTAATGCGTCGTATCCTAATAATCTTAAAAACCTGTCCGAAATTTAATATTTAAAAGGCGAAAAGGTGGCGATATCCTCAAACCCCGGATAAGCTGGCAACTGTTGATAATTGATACACATTACGGTTTTGGTTGTTATTGTGTTCGTTGGAAGACTTGAAAACGGGTGGGCCATCCAAAAGTAAGAAGTTTTTTCAGTTCCTCAGACTTACCTGGATAGAGCTTTCAAGTATATGAGGCATTTTTTCCCCTAAAAGATACCTCGCCAATCCTCCAACTATCAGACATCACCTAAACAGTAATGAAACCTTTTGATTATACGCAACTGTAGCGTCTTTTTTGAAACTAAACAATACCTAAATCAATCAGACTTCGTGCTCCTGACTCGATCGCTTTTTCTGGTGACCGAGGGTTCCAACCGAGAATGCTTCGCGCAGCGTTGACATTCATTTCTTTTTTAATCTCTAAATCGGGTAAGAAACGTTTTACACTGCCATCAAAGAATGAATATATCTTCACGAGAAAATTTGGCATATCTCTAACAGCTATCTTTTTCCGATATTCGGGAAAATTCTCGCGAAGGTATATAGCCATTTCCTTCAACCAACGAAACCCACTGGAGCACAGAAAACGTCTTCCTGATGCTTCTCTACTGTCATAGGCGAGGCGATGAAGAATGGCTACATCTCTTACGTCTACAATTTCGAAGCCAAGTTTTGGCAACATTGGTAACTTCCCCTTTAGTAGTTTATACAGTACTGTGAGACTTGAACCGTAATCGGATTCAAGCGCTGGTCCGAGTACGACTGAGGGATTTACTACGACGATTTCGGGATTTCCTTGTTCCTTGAAGAACTTCCATGCTGCTTTTTCCGCCAGAGTTTTGCTCACGCTGTATGGAGATTGCTCGGGATCATTTGTATCAGTCCAGTCCGATTCTGAATATACACGAGAGTCTTTCAGGCCTTTCCCCCATACTGCCGATACAGACGAAGTCATGACAACCCGCGAGACGTTCAAATTCTTAGCAGCCTTCAGTACATTCATTGTTCCTTCCAGAGCTGGTCTAATCACCTTATCTGCATCTTTTGGTTGAACAACAGGTACCGGTGAAGCTATGTGCAGTACTCCGTGGCATCCTCGCATCGCCACAGTCCAACTGTGCGGATCTGTTAATTCGGCTGGGGCGATTTCAAGGTTTTCGATATATGGGGTGTGCTTTTCAAGAATTGTACGAATTTGTCTTTCGCTATCAAGATTGCGGACCGTGCCCCTTACTTGGTAACCGTGATTTAATAAATCCAGAATACAGTGAGTGGCTATAAAACCTGTTGCACCTGTTACTAAGAGTTTCTTGGGCATAAATCACCTCCCTTAACGTAACTTTACAAGGACATGAGTATTAGACCTCCAATTGCAAAGTCCAAAATGTTTTCACCGACAAAATCACAGGCCTTACGGATATCCAGCTTCAATTCGGTCCCGTCTTCAAGAACTTTGGAAAGTTTGACCCGCCCGCCTTTGATCAAAAACATTTCGTCGGTCGGGTCCCCTTGCAAGAATAACGGTTGGCCTGTAATCGATTTTTTCCGCAAGGCAAAGCCGTCTGCGAAAGCCAGTTGTCACTTGAAGGCTACTTTGGTATAAAGTTGGCAAATACTGGTTTTTTGCATATATCCATCAAGATCAACGAAACCGATCCACAAAAAGGAAACGCTTTGCTATGTCTACGGTTACCCGAAGAAAGTTTCTTGGTGCGGCGGCAGGCAGCACAATGCTGGCGGTAATTCAACCATCGGCACTGTTTGCAAACCAAGCCAATGCGAACCTTCTGCCTTCACCGTCAACCGGTGATGGCCGGTCATTGATGTCGGCGCTGAAAAACCGCAAATCCACCCGTTCATTCAGCAGCCAACCCTTGCCCCAGCAAATGCTGTCAGACCTGCTCTGGGCGGCCTTTGGTGTCAACCGCCCGGACAGCGGATATCGCACGGCTCCCTCGCCCATGAATACCCAGGAAATCGAAATCTATTTGACCACGGCCAGTGGTCTATATCTATATGACGCCAGTTTTCATCAACTGGTGCAACTCACCACCGAAGACATTCGCAGCCTTTGCGGAAAACAGAGGTTCGTGGCAAATGCCCCGCTGAATCTGATCTATGTCGCCGATTTTTCCAAATTGGGAGACAGGGAAGACAACAAGAAACTGTTTTATGCTGCTGCCGATACTGGTTTCATCAGCCAGAACGTTTATCTTTTCTGTGCCGCGTTTGGGCTGGGCACCGTGGTCCGCGATTGGATCGATCGACCAGTGCTTGCCGAAAAAATCCAGCTGCGGAAAGAACAAAGGATCATTCTTGCCCAAACGGTTGGGTACCCCAAATAAGGTAGGAATTCAGAAAAGGATGAAAACAGGGGAAAATTTTCATCCAAAAAAGAGCACATCAATTGGCTCAGCACCCTCGGAAATGACCATTGAATCTGAACAGAATAAATCCCATATATCGTGGTATGTCTAATTACCGCTCAGATATCCGAGTAAACGAAAAGTATTTAATGAGCAATATGGCCTGAGAGAATCCTATAGTATCGCACCGGAACTCAAAGAAACTTGGAAATATGAATTAAGAAAGGCTGGTTTTGAATTGCGAAAATGAATGAAGACAACGCTTTAAACAATTGAGTATTAAATCAAATGAACCAATTGGAAGCATAATCGAAAACGCGTAGGGATGCGGCAGGAAGATTTTAGACTCGCAGGCTTCATCAGAGCTCAGGGTTCCAGTCAACACGATTGGCAGCAAGCCTTCTTCCAAAGGTAGAGCCGCGTCTACGGGGTGGGCAACCGGCAGGGCGCCCTGCAGAGAGTGGCAACCGACGATGGGGTCACGTACCGCAAAAGGTTCGGTAGGGCTGCGCCGGAGGGGGCGGTGGCAGGTGATAACCGGCCTGCTCCGGCGGATCCTGGTAGGGTTGGGACAGAAAACCCAGCAGTTTTTCCATGACCGTAAAATCGGCCCCCTCCACGGCCGCCTGCAAGGCCTCTTCCACCCGGTGGTTGCGGGGGATGACCGCCGGGTTGTGGGTGTTCAT
>JBATHN010000176.1:0-2976 GCA_049666885.1 Desulfobacterales bacterium | reverse complement strand
AGCCAAGGTCAGAACCGGACTCGGGAAATCCGACCGTCCGGGATCGTAGGGAGGCTTGGAGAAACGTGGAATATGGCGGAAATAGGATCCCGCTGTACGAATCGAAAGAGTACATGTCGGTCACTCTCTGCCTAAGTTTGTGCGCGCTCCAATTCTATCCCGACCAAAAGTACGCCGCCGCGCAATTCCCTGATTTCCTTGAACTTGCGAAAAATTGCTCATTTCTGGATCGGAAACTTATCAGGGCCCATTATACAACCGCGGATGGACACTAGACAATAGGTAATGGGTAATGGGTCGAGATCGATTTTTTGCTTTCATATAACGATGTGATCTTTAACCTGTGAAAGACACCTCTCATCCATTTTTGATTTTAAATTGTTGACGCATTCCACTGTAACGAATACTTTACCATGTCCGTTGGACCCATGTGAAGTTCTATTTAATTTCCGTCCATAAATGGCCCTTTTTCGCAAATTCCCGTATGCTTCGGGACAGGTCGGCGTCAATCACGCCGAGACGTGACAGGTCTGCGGAATCGCTTGTGCGGCGCACACGTGTACGCTTCTGCGTAATGCCGCCGATTTCCTTGAACTTGCAGAAAATGGCGATTTCTGGATCGGAAACGAATCAGTGCCCTTAATGAAACCGTGGATGGGCACTATTTAGGTCAAATTAAAACCTAAGTTGAGACGGAAGGTTTACGGAAGATGCCGCCGACCGGCTGGATCTGACCCAGTCCGAAGAAATCGGTCGGTAAATTCTTGTGGATGAGACTTATGATACCAACAGTACCTTTGCCTAAGCACGCGATACACAGCGGGCTCAAAGATGGCGTTGCGGCCCAAGCCAACGACAAAAGGTTGGAGAGCTTTTTTAATTCTATGGTTTTGATCGGCGTGTTCATCGCCATCCTTTACGTTGCGCTGGATACCATTTTACATATTTTCTATTCAGACCGGTTCAACCTGATCGCCAGTGCGGTCGGCGAGGATTTGTATGAAATTTATATCCGCATCATCGTTTTGTGTCTGTTTGCGATCTTCGGTTCCCATGCCCAGTACACCATCAACAACTTGAAAAAGAAAGAAAAAGAGCTCGTCACCTACCGCAATCACCTGGAAGAGCTGGTCAATGATCGAACTTCTGCTCTGCAGGCGACCAATCAGAAGTTGCGTGATGAAATTGCCGTGCGTGAGCTTTCGGAGCAGGCGCTGCGTGAGTCCGAGGAAAAGTATCGTTTGCTGGTGGAAAACGCCAACGACGCTATCTTTATCATCCAGGATGACAAGGTAACGTTTCCGAATCCCAAAGCCCATCAATTGAGCAGTGAGATGAATGCGGCCATCGACAGGCAACCGTTTTTCGATTTTGTTCACCCGGATGACAAAGACAGGGTTCTCAATTGGTACGAGCGTCGTTTGAAAAGCGAAGACGTTCCGAGCACCTGCACCTTCAAACTGATTGATCGTTTCGGAAAGGAGCACTGGATCGAACTGAATGCCGTGCGCATTTATTGGGGAAAAAAATTTGCAGCCCTTAACTTTCTAAAAGATATCACCGCTCAGAAAATTATGGAGATTCAGTTTCGGCAATCCCAGCGCATGGAATCAATCGGTACCCTTGCTGGCGGTATTGCTCATGATTTCAATAATCTTTTGATGGGTATCCAGGGCAACACCTCGGTCATGCTATTGGAAATCGACTCGGATCATTCGTTGTATGAAAACCTCAAAAGCATTCAGCGGTGTGTCAAGAGCGGTGCCAACCTTACCCGGCAGCTGCTTGGCTTCGCCCGGGGTGGTAAATATGTCGTGAAACCGACCTACATAAATGAGGTTATCGATCGCACCGCTCACATCTTCGGCCGTTCCCGTAAGGATATCAACTTCCACCGCCGTTACAACAAGAACATCTGGATGGTCAAGGTGGATAGCGGTCAAATCGAGCAAGTGCTGTTTAATCTCTACGTCAATGCCTGGCAGGCTATGCCCAACGGTGGTGATTTATACCTGGAAACAGACAACATCCGCCACGGCAAGGCTTATATCGAAACCAAGCCCTTCAGTGTCAAACCCGGCCGCTATGTGAAAATCTCGGTCACCGACACCGGTATCGGTATGGACAAAAAGATACAACAGCGAATTTTCGACCCGTTTTTTACCACCAAGGAGGTCGGGCAAGGAACTGGCCTGGGACTGGCTTCCGCTTACGGGATCATTAAAAACCACGGCGGCTTCATTACCTGCTACAGCGAAGTCGGGATTGGATCCACCTTCAACATCTATCTTCCGGCTCATGCGACGAAAGGCACCCAATCCGAAAAGGGGGTGGAAGAGGCCCTCGGGGGAAACGAGACCATCCTGTTCATCGACGATGAAAAAATGATAATCGAGGTGGGGCGGAGGATGATGGAAAGCCTTGGTTACGTGGTGGTGTCGGTAGGGAAGGGCAATGAGGCACTGACTTTTTACCGGAATCGATACGAGCATATCGATTTGATCATTCTCGACATGGTCATGCCGTACATGGGGGGTAAAGAGGTGTTCAACCGTATCAAGGAAATCAATCCGAAGGCAAAGGTTCTGCTCTCAAGTGGCTACAGCCTCAACGGTCAGGCACAGGAAATCATGGCGCAGGGGTGCGATGGGTTCATCCAGAAACCCTTTGATACGGTTCAGTTGTCCAGGAAAATCCGTGAAATTCTCGATTCTCCGAATGGTTGACATTGCCGAAATATTCATATACAATTTTTGTTTTAATTATATGTAAATCAAGTAAGTTATATTTCTATAGGCCTAGCCCTCCGCACCTTGGTCCAGGAAAGGATTGTTGAGATGGCGTTTTTCCAAAACAAGTTTTACACACTCAAAAAAGACTTCTTAGTGGTCTTCAAGATACTTCTAAGCGGCCTGACCGCCGTTTTCCTGATTTTTTTTATTTCGGCATTGGGCGGGACCGATTTAATAAAAAATT
>JBATHN010000175.1:0-4024 GCA_049666885.1 Desulfobacterales bacterium | reverse complement strand
TAAGGTTTTGATCAAACGTCGCTTTAAGGAGAAGTATTTCAATGAGATTAATAAAATGATCAAAAAACTGCGCTACGGTGCCATGGACCAGGAGGGCTATATCTCCTCGGAGACACTGTGGGACGTCTAGGATCCGTACCGCGTAGTGGTGGCGTCGAACTGGCGCTCGATGAAGGAGTGGAATATCTGGAAAAACAGCGAGCTGAGAAAGATGGAGGGTGACACCATCGAGAAGTTCCTCGACGGCGAAACCGAATACGAAATCTATGAAATGGGCCTGTATCCCCATTGACCCTCCCCGACCGGGCTCGGGCCGGACGCCAAAGACGGGGATCGCGGCCCCGGAAACGGGAGTCGGGTCCGAGCAGACAATCGAAAAAGGATGGATTTGGCAGAATTCTCATCTTGAATGGCATTTCACATCCGGTATTTTATTAGTCATTAAATATCGAGCGTGCTGACTTCCAATGCGTTGGTTTGAATAAACTCCCGGCGCGGCTCGACCTCTTCTCCCATCAATATCGTGAAAATCTCGTCCGTGTCCACCACATCTTCGACCTTGACCTGGAGAAGGGTTCGTTTGGCCGGGTTCATGGTGGTTTCCCAGAGTTGATCGGGATTCATTTCTCCTAAGCCTTTGTAGCGCTGCACTGCCAGCCCCTTCTTACTTTCTTCGAGCACGTGAATAAGAAGTTGTTTTTTATCCTGCAGGACGACATCTTCCGTGTTAGGCTCTTTTGCCTTGTCCGAAATGGTAAAAGGCGTTTCATCGTACTTGTATATTTTTTTTCCGATCACGGTTAGATCCTGATAGGCTTTGGAGTAAATGAGACCCCGCCCTATAACCAACGTTTTGGCATCATTCTCCGGATCGGCTGAAGATGTGGTTATATGCTTCAGTTTTCGGGGGAGTTTCACTTCAATATTATAGGCACTGCGCTCTTCACTCCAAATCACCTCGCCGGCATCGAACCCTCCGTCCTTCAGATGATCTCTCAACAGCAGCATGCGGTCCCTACTTTCCAGAAAATTCTTGTCTTCGACTCCCTCCTTTATGAGAAACTCGGCGAATTTCGGATTAATTCCCTGGCGCTCCATTTTTTCCATGATGGTATAATATTCTGAAAGGTTTCCCAGCAGTAGGTAGAGCTTGTGACCGCTCACTTTTTCACCGGATCCGGTATTTAAGACCTTGTTCTCACAAAACCGCTTGAGTATGAAATCGTTGAATTCGGTTTCGTCTTTTAAATAGACTTCGTTTTTACCCTTGCCTATTTTAAGCAATGGTGGTTGGGCGATGTACAGATAGCCATTATCCACCAGCTCCGGCATCTGGCGATAGAAAAATGTCAGCAGAAGCGTTCGAATGTGCGAACCGTCGACATCGGCGTCGGTCATGATGATGACCTTGTGGTAGTTGATGTTGTTGATGTTGTATTCTTCCTCGCCGACACCAGTTCCGAGTGCAGTGATGATGTTTTTTATTTCTTCGCTGCGCAGTATCTTGTCGAAGCGGGCCTTCTCAACGTTTAATATTTTACCTTTCAACGGTAAAATGGCTTGAAACTTGCGGTCCCTTCCCTGTTTGGCACTGCCGCCGGCCGAATCACCTTCCACCAAGAAGATTTCCCTTTCCTTGGGGTCCTGACTTTGACAATCCGCCAGTTTACCCGGTAGGGTGGCATCCATGAGCGATCCCTTGCTTCTGGCGATATCGCGGGCGCGTCGGGCGGCATCGCGGGCACGGGCGGCGTCAATCCCCTTGGAGATGATTTTCTTGGCAACGGCGGGGTTTTCCTCGAAGTATGTGGTGAGTTTTTCATTCAACAGCGATTCGACCAATCCCTTTACCTCACTGTTGCCAAGCTTGGTTTTGGTCTGGCCTTCGAACTGCGGGTTTTTGATCCGAATACTGATGATGGCCGTCAGCCCCTCGCGCACGTCATCACCGGATATTTTGGCCTGCAGGTTCTTAGGTAAATTGCCGTTGGAAGCGTACTGATTGATGGTCCGGGTTAAAGCGGCCTTGAATCCGATCAGATGAAAGCCACCCTCGGTGGTATGAATGTTATTGGCAAACGAAAGCAGTGTCTCATTGAAAGTGTCGTTGTATTGAATCGCCGATTCTATTTGAACATCGCTGCGTTCTCCTTCAATGATGATCGGTTTGTGAAGCGGGGCGTGTCGCCGGTTCAGATACTCGACAAATTCCCTGATGCCTCCCTTGTAATAGAATTCTTCTTTTTTTTCTTCGCGTTCGTCCGCGATGGTTATCTTGATGCCCTTGTTGAGAAAGGCCAGTTCCCTGAGCCGACGAACAAGAATTTCATAAGAAAAATCGGTTGTTGTAAATATTTCCGCATCGGGAATGAAGTGGACTTTGGTACCCCTCTTGCGGGTTTTCCCGGTGACTTTCAGTTCGCTGGACTTAATCCCCTTTTCGTACGTCTGATGATAGATGTTCCCGCCTGAAAATATATCGACTTCCAAAAACGAGGACAGCGCGTTGACAACCGATACGCCGACACCATGCAGTCCACCGGACACCTTGTAGGAGTGGTCATCAAACTTGCCGCCGGCATGCAATTTGGTCATAACGACTTCGAGCGCCGGAATCTTCTCGGTTTTGTGAATTCCGACCGGAATTCCACGGCCGTTGTCGACAACAGTAACACTGTTGTCATCGTGGACAATGACTTGAATCAGGTCACAATACCCCGCCATGGCCTCATCGATGCTGTTGTCGACAACTTCGTAAACGAGATGATGGAGACCGGCAGTGTCAACATTGCCGATATACATGGAAGGACGCTTGCGAACGGCTTGAAGTCCTTCCAGAATCTTAATGTTGTCTTCTGTATAATTGAAATTATCGTTTTTTTTATTCATACTCTCATCGGCATAATGACGGTTATAAAGTTGTGCTCATCTTCCCCTGCAAGGAGGCATGGTTTTTCATCATTGACGAGATCCAAAATAACATTTTCCTGCTCAATGACGTTTAGAGCTTCGATGAAATAGCGTGGGTTGAATGCCGCCTCGATCGGCTCGTGCTGATAATCGATTTTCATTTCTTCTTTGGATTCACCGATTTCGGGATTGGTGGAGTTAATGACCAAACGGTCTTCCTTGAATTTGAAAATAACACTTCGATAGTCTTCGGTGGATAGAATCGACATCCTTTTGAGCATCATCAAGAAGAATTGACGGTTGAACTTAACCGAGACGGAATCCTCATTATTTTTCAGTATATCATGATATTCAGGAAATTCACCTTCCAAAAGGCGAATGATGAGAATTTCATTTTTCTTTTTTATGATAAGATTATTGTCTTTGAAACCGAATCGGACCGAGCCGTCCGCGTCGAGAAACTTGGCGACTTCGTACAGACCTTTTTTGGGAACAAGGATACCTTCTCCGGCAGGAAGCATGAACTCATCCTCGTAATTCCAATCGATTTTTGCCATCCGGCTGCCGTCCGTCGATACCATCCTTACTTGTTTAATGCTGCCCTGCTGCAGGGTCTCCAAGTATGTTCCGATGATGTGGGCCCGCTTGTCGTCGGAAGCTCCGACAATATAAACGGTTTTATCAATCATTGCTGCAAGCACAGTACTGTCGATAGTGATATAGTCGACCGTGTCAAAATTAGGAATTTTGGGGAAATCTTCATGATTCATACCGACCAGGTGGTATTCGACATTCTGTTGGCCAATTTCTATCCAATGATTTTCAATCTCATTGATGTTGATGTCCTCGCTCGGAAAATCTCGGACAATCTCAAACAATTTTCTGGCATTGATCGCGATGGTTCCCTCTGCTTCCACCCTGGCGGGAAAAGTTCCCTCATATCCGGTTTCAAGATCGGTGGCCCGAATGATAATATTAGATCCGATTGCTTCGATAAGGATATTGGTGGTTATAGCAAGGTTGGTTTTCCGTCCGGCCAGGCCTTGGAGCTTTGCCAAGGTACCAAGAATATCGTTTCTTTTTATGGTAAAGTTCATGACCTCATTCCTTATAT
>JBATHN010000174.1:0-1845 GCA_049666885.1 Desulfobacterales bacterium | reverse complement strand
GCCAGCGGCAGGGCTGAAGACTGAAACAATCGAATAAACGAAAGCAGGTACCCATATGGGAACACCGGTCGTTGAAACTAATTTTCCGGGTGTTGACTTATTGTAAAGAGGAAAGGTGCGCGACGTTTATGACCTCGGGGACCATCTTCTGATGATCGCCACCGATCGCATCTCGGCTTTTGACGTGGTGATGCCCAATCCGATTCCCGACAAGGGAAAGATTCTCAACCGCCTGTCTCTCTTCTGGTTTCGGGAAATGGAATCCCTTGTCGGCAACCACGTCGTGAGCGGCATGGTAGCAGATTATCCGGAGGCCTGCCGGCCGTATGAAGACGAGCTGCAGGACAGAAGTATGCTGGTGAAAAAGGCCCGGCCGCTGCCGATCGAATGTGTCGTGCGCGGCTATATTTCCGGCTCGGGATGGGCGTCGTACCGGAAAAACGGCACCATTTGCGGCATCCGCCTGCCCGACGGCCTCAAGGAATCGGACAAACTGCCGCAACCGATTTTCACGCCTTCCACCAAAGAGGAAATCGGGCAGCACGACATCAACATCGACTACGACGAAGTGGTTCGCAGAATCGGTGCCGAAGCGGCCGCAAAGGTGAAGGAATTGAGCCTCGACATTTACCGTCGGGGAGCGGCTCTGGCCGAACAAAAAGGGATCATCATCGCGGATACTAAATTCGAGTTCGGTTACTGCGGGGATGACCTCGTGCTGATCGACGAGGTCCTGACACCGGATTCCTCGCGCTTCTGGCCGCGCGCCACCTATGCTCCCGGCGGAGCGCAGAAAAGCTATGACAAGCAGTACCTGCGCGACTACCTGGTGTCGATCAGCTGGGACAAACAGCCGCCGGCGCCCGCTTTACCGGAATCGGTCGTCCGGGATACCCGCCGTAAATATATGGAAGCCCTCGATCAGTTGACCGGCGTTCGGCATGCGTTTTAACGAGCAGTCTCTGCCTCTTGAAAGCCTCCAATTCGAGGACACGGTTTACCGCATTACCACATCTGATGCGATCGACAAACTGAAAGACTCGATTGCCACTCTCGGTGTGCTCGATCCGCCGATTGTGCGCAAGAAGGCCGGCGGATATCAAATCGTGGCCGGATTCCGCCGTATCGACGCCTGCCGTCTTCTCGGACGATACGACATCCGGTCGCGGGTGCTGACGACAGATATCGACAATTCCACCTGCGTCCGACTGGCCATCGCCGACAATTCGTTGCAACGGCCGCTCAATCTGATCGAAACCGCGCGCGCACTCAACCTGCTTGCCGGAGTTGCAGCGGATGAGATGGAACTGAGCCGTCAGGCGGCCGTGCTGGCGCTGCCCGACAATCCGTCTCTGATGCGAAAGATCATGTCGCTGACGACGCTGCCAGCCGGGCTCCAGAAGCGCCTGGCGGCTGGCGAGTTGGCCATGGCCATGGCGCTCCAGCTGAAGCGGCTCGACAGCGCGACGGCCGAGTCCCTGGGACGCCTATTCGCCGATCTCAAGTTGGGATTGAACCGGCAGCGCGAACTGCTGACACTGCTGACCGAAATCGCCCGGCGCGAAGAGGTAACGGTGTCCAAACTCTTGAGCGAAACCGCACTTCGAAACCTCCTGTCGGCACCGGAAATCGAACGGTCACAAAAGGCCGGGCAGCTTCGGTCCCTGCTGCGGCGACGCCGCTATCCGGTAATGAGTGCCGCGACGGCGGGTTTCCAGGATCTGGTTCGACATCTGAATCTCGGCCCCGGCGTGCAATTGGTCCCACCCGGCAATTTCGAGGGCACCACCTACACCCTTGCGATTACCTTCGACCGGCTCGACCAACTCCGCGATAGACGCCTGC
>JBATHN010000173.1:0-2585 GCA_049666885.1 Desulfobacterales bacterium | reverse complement strand
TTGCCGTAAGCCGTGTGGCCCAGCCCTGTGGGCAACGCCACCACTCCCGGCATAATGCCCTCGAACAGATGCACCCGCACTCTGGCCGTGCCGCGAGGCGTTGTCAGGTTGGCGGTTTGCCCGTCTTTCAGGTTCAATTGACGGGCAGTGGCCGGATTGACTTCGATCAAACCATCGTTGTTTTTTAAAACCGTGTCAGGAACGATTTTTATGACAAACGGCGGATCGCCGATGTAGCCGTTCCACAATTGCATGGTATCGTAGGGCACCAGAACCAAGGGAAAGGCGGCTTTATCGCCTTCCGGTTCGACCGGCGCAAAGCTGGTCATGGCGTCAATTTCGGCATTGGTAAATTCGAATCGGGACGATTTGGTCTCAAATGTTGCCGATTGCCCACCAAAATCGAATTTCTCGTCGGCCCAGAAGCCTTTCTCGTTGAGCACGGTCCACTTATCACCGAGAGTCTCTTTCAAACAGGATTGGTAATCTTCCCAGGGAAAGGCCGCGGCAACGGTTCCGCCCAATGACCGGGCCAGTTCGATCACCACGTCCCCGACAGACCGCGTGTTGAAAAGCGGTTTGACCACCGGCCGGGTCAAGTTGACAATCGGCAGAGGATATCCGGCCGCAATCGGCCGATCTTCGTATTGTTCAAGATAGCTGGGGCTCGGCAGAATGAAATCGGCCAACTCGGCCGTCTCCCCCAGGTAGGACGAAAAGCTGACAACCATGGGGATTTTCTTGAAAGCATCGGTAAAAGCCTTGCTGTTCGGCAGCGAATAACACGGATTGGCGTCTGATACGAACAACACCTGTAGCGGCGAGTCTGCACTCGAATTGACGGCTTCAGGTAGTCGGTTGAGCAGATAACGGGCGTAGGGATACTGACTACCGCCGGCCTGATCAACCCGTCCCTGTTGCATACCGGTGGCGGCAACGGCATCCATTTCCGGTTCCGGCCAATCGATGTAATCCGGCTCGGGCACCGCTTGAACCCCTCCCTGCCGACCTATACCGCCGACCAGGGCATTGAGGGCGTGAACGGCCATTACCTCGTTCAGGCTGCCGGGGCTCTGCCCCTTACCCCGCCCGCAAACAGCCAGTGGTTTGCGGGCACCGGCAAAATCCCTTGCCAGCTTAGTGATCGTCGACGGGTCAACGCCGGTAATCTTCGCGGCGCTCTCGGTATCGTAATTTTCAAGTAACACCCGCTGCCACGAATCGAATCCGCTCGACTGGGTGTTGACAAAATCGGCGCTGTAAAGGGACTCCTTGACGATCACGCCGGCCAGACTCAGCGCCAGCACACCCTCGGTACCGGGGTTGATGGGGATCCAGCGGTCGGCTTTGGCCGCGGTTCGCGACTGGCGCGGTTCGATTTGAACCAGCCTGCCGCCACGCTCACACCAGCGGCTGTGCGCCTGAAAAATATTGACCGGCGCCCCCCAACCGTCGAGCAAACCACTGCCGAAGCTCAGGACATAGTCGGCGTTCTGGAAGTCGAAACCAGCCGAGGCGCGGACCCCTTGCATCAGGTACAGGGTCAACTCGTAGGTGTCCTGAATGGACGGAACGCGGAAAAACTGCGGAGACCCGTAAACGGTTAAAAAACGGTTCAACAGTTCCGGTACGGTACCGCGATCCGTGCCGGCGATACAGGCGACGCGGTGGGGCTGTCCGTTCTCCCTCAGTTCCTTAAGTTTGGCGGATATGTCACCCAGGGCCTCTTCCCAGGAGATTTCGACCAACCGTCCGCCGACGTTTTTCATGGGTGCCTTCACACGCTGGGGCCCGTAGAGCAACTGGGCTCCGGCCAGCCCCAGCGTGCACAAACCGCCGTCGTTGATCGGGTGACCCGCCAACCCTTCGATTTTAACCACCCGGTCGTCGACCTTGCGGACACTGATGCCGCAGCCACCGGGACAAAGCGTACACGCAGAGGTAACGGTGCTGACCTCGCCCTTCTCTGGAATCGGCACCCAGGGCCACATCTGGGTCCAGATGGCTATATCATCCGTCAGTTTCCAGGGCAGCGGTGAGAGTGCGGTCCCTGCGGCACCACCGACTAAAAACGACAAGAAACTTCTTCTGTCAATCTTCATCGATTCATCCCCTTGTATCTGAACAAACGGCAAAATTTTTCACAGGAAACCCTACAATGGGCGCAAAAAAAGACGCACCGGCAGCGGCACTAGTGGTGGCACACAAAGCAGCCGCCTTTGTGGGTTTGTACGCTTCCTTGGTTGACGTTTTCTTTTACGTGACATTCGGAGCAGTCATCCATTTTCATCCGGTCCCAGCTGTTATGTTTGATTCCTGAAATGTTCCGGCCCCAGATATCACGACTGTATTGGCTGATCCGATTATATTCATAGGGTTTCAATTCCTGGCTTTCGCCGATGTGACCGTGGCAGGTGACGCAGTCCATACCGGCTTTTTTGACGTGAGCGGCGTGCGAGAAAAAGACACAGGGGGGTTGTCTCGAATAGACCAGCCAGGGAACTTCCCGGCCTTTTTGGACGAACTCGGTGACGAAATATTCCTCGGCCTCGCTGTCGCCCTGCACCTCTTCATGGCAGTCGATG
>JBATHN010000172.1:0-2475 GCA_049666885.1 Desulfobacterales bacterium | reverse complement strand
ATACGAAATAGGATATTTTGCTTTTAAACCGGCGGCTGTTAGGAGAAGTTCTTCATCGATACGATCGATCATCTTTATCGGCAATGCTTTAATTCTGGCGTAAGCCAGGTCTGCTAAACTTTTGCCCTGTTCCCTCAAGGTTATATAATAAACCTCACCGATGTGAATTGCATGCATATATAATAGAGCGTCTCTATTCTTTGCCTGAGTAAGAACATGCTGGATCCGGTCGGAAAAGGGTTCATTTTCGAGAAATCCAATCAATGCATAGCTGTCAAAGACAAAGCTATCTGGACTTTGCAATCTTTTTATTCTCCTTTTGTTTCTCGCGTTTTTTTTCTTTCATAAAGGCTTTCAATATTCCAGAACCCTTTAGCATTCCTCGGGCTGCCACAATCGGATCTTCGGACTCGGGCACCATCAAAATACCCTGATCCTTTTCGATCCAACGAATCGCCGTGGCAGTTCGTATCCCATACTTTTCTCTCAGTTTTTTGGGGATGACCACCTGACCTTTCGATGTGACCTTGGATGATATGGTTTCCATTTGTCCTACCTAAATATTTAGAATTTATTATTGAAGTTAAGTTACGTGATATGTAAGAATATGTAAACTATGAATTCTTACTGTACGGATCCGTTTAGGACGAGTTGAATCAGTTATTAAAACTGTTAATCTGATAGGTAACCCCGGCGCTGAAGCCGCGGAAGAGGGCAAGTTTTTCGATGTACTGATTCATAAATGTTGGCCTCGGCGATCGCGGATTGCAAAGGGCGCTGTCATTTATTGACACAGAGGGTATACCAATCATAGGTCATGAGCAGCCGGCGATACAGGTTGATCCGATCGATATGGCCGATCCTTTCGATGTCACCGCGGAGCAGCCTTTCAAGCTGGGTCGGTTCCACGTCCGCATCCCAGTAAAGGGCGGCCATTTTCTTTTTAATACCTGATTCTTGCATGGAGCCTGTGGATGACTAAACTTGTGGAACGTTTCGATTGTTATGATCGTTGAGAACGTCAGGAGCGTTTAGACCTTTCCGGTGAAAAAGACGCCCTTTTTTGCTGCTGGGAACCTGGACGCTCAACAATTGTTTGACAAACTATGGCCCCTGGTGTACGTTTTTATAAAAACGTACACAACGATACTGGGAGTGACCGCATGACCAGAATGGTCGCTGATAGCAGCACCCTCATTCTGTTGGCCAAATGTGGTTTGTTGGAGATAGTCTGCGAATTGTTCGAGGTTCTTTTACCGGATTCCGTCAACAACGAAGTGGCATCGAAAAAAATGGTCAGAAACTATCCGGATGCCGCCTTAATTTCAAGGCTTGTGTCTTTGGGAAAATTAAAAGTTCAAAACCCGGGCAGCGGCAGGCCTCCCATCCCACAATCGCTGCACAGGGGGGAAGAGGATGCGTTGTTTTTAGCCATTGAACTGGGCCGGTTGCTGCTGGCCACAGATGATGGAAAGGCAATAAGGGCAGCAAGGTTTCTTAATGTCCCATATATCGTTACGCCGAAAATCGTGGTTGAACTATTTAGATTGAGGAAAATATCGTTAGAAAAAGCCCACGGGTCCCTCGAAAAGCTCTCCAAGATTGGGAGATATTCACCTGAAATCATCGCCGAAGCATTAATCATGCTGATGGAGAAAAAAGATGGCAAAACCGACAACCATAAGGATACCTGAAGATCTTTTAAATGAAATCGACCAACTCGTTCAGGAGTTGAAACTGGATCGCTCGGCCTATTTGCGCGAAGTGTTGCAAAAGGGATTTTCTATGGACAAGCAGGATCGGCTGCTTGAAAAATACCACCGCCGGGAGCTGAGCCAAATGGAAATCTGCCGCGAACTCGGGTGGAGTCCCTGGGAATTCCTGGCACACCTAAAAGCAAAAAACCTTTACCTGAATGTTGACTTGGAGGACTGGTTGGACACAGCCTCTTTAGAGGCATGAGGATCGTTTAGAGCGTCCCAGTGAAATCCGCTTCCCAGCTTCTACGCGGCACGAATAGCCTCCTTCAGAACATCCCGTTTGATATCTTTAACCAGATTCGGCCTATGCAAGCCACTCAATGCTGATTTTTCCTTGCTTTTCAAGGGATGTGAATTCAGGGTCGCCTGTTAGGATTAGTCGAATCAATCAATTATTGTTAAACTTGTTGATCTGGTAGGTTACACCGGCGCTGAAGCCGCGGAAAAGGATCAGCTTTTCGATGTACTGGTTGACGAATTTGTTGGCTTCGGCAATTGACGACTTGGGGACGTACACGATGTCGTTGGGAAGGAGGGCCAGATTGGCGGCCTCGCCCTGGCCGTACATGGCGGTTTTCAGATCGATCCTGACCGGCACCGGCCCCCTGTTCGGGCCCTGGCGGATGAGGATGGTGTCCTCGGGGCTGGCGGTCTCTTTGAAGCCGCCGGCGTTAAAGACCGCCTGGAGGACCGTCATGCCGGCCGGCAGCTCCAT
>JBATHN010000171.1:0-4229 GCA_049666885.1 Desulfobacterales bacterium | reverse complement strand
TTGGAGCCGGGGGCCTGGTAAACGGCAATCATGGCGCACTGCTTGTTGTTGAACCGGGTAAACGCGTTGTAGGTTTCCACGCCCAGTTCGACCTGAGCGAGATGCTTGATCTTGACCTGGGAGCCATCTTCGGCGGTTCTGACGACGATCTCACCGAATTGCGCTTCGGTCTGGAGACGCTCGGGAAGCTTTACCGTGTAGGTAAATTCAGTCCCCGGTGGAGCGGGTTCGGCCCCGAACTTGCCGCCGGGTACGATGACGCTCTGAGCGCGAATCGCCGCTATGATTTCGGGTACGGTAATGCCCCGGGTGGCCAGGAGGTCCGGTTTTATCCAGATTCGCATGGAATAGTCACTGGCACCGATCACATTGACCCTTCCGATACCCCTGATGCGCGCCAAAGTGTCCTTGATGTTGATCAGGGAATAATTACCTAAAAAGTTTTGGTCGAAGCGACCGTCCTCGGATGTGAGCGTGATCAGCATCATTATATTGGGTAGCGATTTCTGGGTCTTTACCCCGAATCTTTTCACTTCCTCCGGCAACTTGGCGGTTGCCGCAGCAACCCGGTTCTGGGTGAAGACGGTGTTGTTGTCAGGGTCCGTTCCCACTTCGAAAGAGACCTGGATCGTCATGGTCCCGTCGTTGGAGTTAGTCGATTTCATGTAGATCATGTCGTCGACGCCGTTGATTTCCTGCTCGAGTGGTGTCGCCACCGACTGCTCGACACTGATGGCATCGGCGCCGGTATAGGTGGCGCTAACCTCGACGATGGGAGGCGTAATGTTGGGATACTGCTCGGTGGGAAGGCCGCCTAAGAAGACGACCCCCACGATGACCGTAAAAATGGCAATAACCATGGCCACGATGGGTCGCCTGACAAAAAAATTACCCATGTTGAGTCACTTTCGTTCCTGGTTCACCGGTTCAATCTCTTTCACCGCGGGTTCCACGACTGTTCCGTCTCTTACCATCTGCAAGCCTTCGTACACCACCTGCTCCCCGGGTTTCAGGCCTTCGACGATCAGCCAGAATTCCTTGACCTTCGGGCCGACCTTTACGTCTCTGCGTTCGACCGTGTTGTTCGAGCCGACCACGAAGACGCTGAAGAGACCCTGAAGTTCGGAGACACATCGCTGGGGAATCAGGATGCCGTCTTTGACCACCTCGACCTCGACTCTGACCTTGGCGAACTGTCCCGGACGGAGCAGTTTTTCCGGGTTGGGAAAGGACGCCTGAACCAGCAGGGCTCCTGTGGTGGGATCCACCTCCCGGCCGAGAAAATCGGCCTTGCCCTTTAATTCGTATACGGATTCGTCGGCCAGTATTAGTTCAAACTGTTTCACTTCCTGTCTGGCAGGTGCCGCCTGGGCCCGGAGGCGGGCAAACTCCAGGTATTGTGATTCGGTAATAAAAAAGTTGACCAGAACCGTGTCGACTTGCGACACCGTGTTCAAGATGACCGGGTTCGGATTGCGCCCGACGAAATCCCCGACTTTGGCCTGTGTTTTACCGATGATCCCGGATATGGGTGAATAAATCTTGGTGTAGCCGAGCTGGATTTGTAGGGCTCTGAGATTAGCTCGAGCGGCTTCCACCGAAGAGAGGGATGCCTCATACATGGCCACGGCCGTGTCCAGGTCGCTCTGGCTGACCGCTTTCACCTCGGCGAGCGGTTTTATCCGCCTCAGATCTCCCTTGGCGTTGGCCGAAATCGTCTCGGCTTCGGCTACCCGGCTCATCTGGGCGGCAACCCTTTCTTTTGACGTCTGGCTTTCGAGCGTGTAGAGCAATTGGCCCTTTTCGACTTCCGACCCCTCTTGAAAATGGATACCTTCGAGAAAGCCTTCCACCCGCGCCGAGATGGCGATATCTTTCAATCCGAAGATCTGGCCGACAAATTCCTGATAAAGGGGAACTTCCTGCGCTGCGGTGACGATCACCGTAACTTTCGATGGAAGCGCCTCCTTGGGAGCTTCTTCCTTGCTGCAGGCAAGAATAGCCAACAACAGGCTACATACGATAGACAATGTCTTCGGTCTCATGATGTTATCTTCTCATGGTTAGGAGGTTGAGGTCGTATGGGTCTATATCTTTCTTCCGGTCACTGCGGATCTCATCTCCATCCAAATGCGGCACTTCCAGTCAATCTGCTGTCAGAGTTGTGATTCTATCGGCAGCAGACCCATGAAGCCGACACCGAATCGCCGCCAGAAACCGGTGTAGGGGTCGGTATCGAAAACGATCGGTTTTCCATTCTCCACACCGTGCCAGGTAATGCGTTCGGTTCCGTTCTTGTCCTTTTTGAGCTCCAGTCTGAACGCCAACTTGTCGATGTTCTCGTCGAACCACTCCCCCATGCCGCTGCCGATTTCGGTCGATTCGAACACCACGCCGATTTCGGTATTATGGACAACCGCGCGGGGGTCGAGATTCAGGGAACCGATAAAAACTTTGCTGCGATCAAAGACAAATGATTTGGCATGCAGGCTGGCCTTTGAGGAGCCGTGAGATCCTTTTTTCTCCTTACGCTGTTCACTGCTGAGTTGCTTGTTCATTTCATAAAGTTCGATCCCGGCGCTCAGCAGGTCTTTGCGGTATTTGGCATAACCCGCATGAACGATGCCCACATCCGTGGAGGCCAGGGAATTGGTCAGGATGCGCACCCGAACACCCCGTGCACTGAGTTGTGACAAAAAAACCGTCCCTTCTTCTCCCGGGACAAAATAGGGGGAGAAAATGATCAGTTCCTTCTGCACCCTCTCAAAGTAGGGCTTCAGCTGCGGGGCCAGGTGATATTCCGTCCGATCGGAAGCGCTGAGAAGCTTTTCAGGCTGATCGGAGACAATCTCGGCATCCCCCCAGTAAAAGCGCACCTGATCGCGTCGAATCTCGTCGGCCAGGGTAGAATTCCTCAAGGCCTCGAGGTATTCGGAATTATACTGTCGCGCAACAAATTCGCTCAACTGTTGTCGCTTCAACTCGGTTTCCTCGGCAGTGGGCGGCTTGCCCTTGAGGACTAGTGCCGGATAGGCCAGCTCGTTGTTCCAGTATTGATCGAAGGAGGACGAAACTTCGCTGACGACTGGTCCGATGGCCAGCACGTCCAGATCGGCAAAGGCCAGATCCGGATTGGCTTCGAAGTATTCGTCGCCAATATTGCGCCCTCCGAGAATCGTCACCTGATTGTCCACCGTAAACGACTTGTTGTGCATGCGGCGGGTGACAGAGCCCATCCGGGTCACAAACTGGGTCAAGCGGCTCGACTTGCGGCTGAAGGGATTGAATATGCGCACCTCGATATTCGGATGGCTGTCGAGAACCGCCGCGCCTAAATCCCGACCGCCAAGATCCATGTCGTCGACGAGCAACCGCACCCGGACCCCCCGGTCGGCTGCCTTGAGCAGTTGTGCAATGAACAAACGGCCCGTTAGATCGTTGTGAAGCAGGTAATACTGTGCATCGATGCTGCGCTGGGCGACCTCGGCCAGAACGGCCCTGGCGACAAAGGCATCCAGGCCGTTGCCGAGCAGCAAAAAACCCGATTGACCCGGGTGCACTGATTTTTCATCGCGGTGCAAATTGCCGATCACGGTATCGGCCGTATCGGCATAAGCATGGGACACCGGTCGCTCGAAATTCTTCGGAAGAGTGGCGCAGCCGTGCAACAGGAGTGCGATCAGCCCCATCATCAAAACATTACGCCAAAGTGTTACCATTTTTTCTCCTCTGTCTGCCATCAGGCGGCAAGACACCATCAAAAACACGATTCCTGCGGTTGGTCAATCGTTAATATGCGAGAGAGCGTGATAAGCGCGCGAGCGGCTTTTGCGCCACCCATCTGCGTGCAGCAGTTGTTGCCATTCGATCCGGCTTTTGATAACACAACCACCGGTAGCGATTGCAAGACCATCAGCGTTGTTCGTGACGCAAGAGAGAAGACGGTTTTTTAAAGCGCGCGAGGAGGAACGCCCGTATGGAAGTTATACTCGCTGTCGCGACTTTCACGCTCTCATCTGATGAGGGTGCCGGACGGGCGGGGAAGGGATCATGAACGAAGGGAAACAAACGATCGTCCTCAGGTTGAGGGTATTCGTTCCCTTTGCTTGCGGCTACTTTCTCTCATACCTCTACCGGGTGGTTAATTCCGTCATTGCTCCCAATCTGGTGGACGACATCGGGGTCGATCCCTCCGAACTGGGGCTTCTGACCTCTGCCTATTTCATTAC
>JBATHN010000170.1:0-2104 GCA_049666885.1 Desulfobacterales bacterium | reverse complement strand
GTCCATCGTGATATCAAACCCGCCAATATTATTCTTCAGGAAAATTCGCAAATCAAAGTGGCCGACTTCGGCATTGCCCGGGTGATCTCATCATCCAAAACCCAGACGGGCGTTATATTCGGCACACCCAGCTACATGTCCCCTGAGCAGATCGCCGGCAAAGAAGTGGACGGCCGCTCGGACCTTTTTTCGCTGGGAATTGTGCTTTACGAATTGTTGACCGGCAAAAGGCCGTTTACGGGTGACAGCATCGAAGCGCTGTTGCGTGCCGTCTCCAGCGCCGATTATCCGCCACTGAAGGATCTCGCCCCGAAAATCCCGCCGTGCTGCAGTGAACTCGTTGACAAGCTGCTGGCTAAAGGCGTTTCCAAGCGACCGCGAAGCGCTTCTCAGGTGGTCAACGAAATTCGGGCCTGCGTAGAAAAATTGAACTGATTAATAAATCCGTCGGTGGATATAAAAATCGGTAAAGAAAAGCCGCGCACCGACCGATAGTAATAACCGAAGCATGAATTCTGCCGGAGTAATTCATCTCCGACGGTAATCATAAACTTAGCAGGTCAAATGAAGTCGGTTTTAACGTCGTTTGCTGCAGACCGATACAAGCCATCTTGGAAAGAGGAGAAAACAATGCTGAAGATTTTGCTGAAACTCAAAGACACTGAGCTTAAGACCTTCGAAATCGATAAGCCGGTCGTTACCATCGGGCGCAACAAGAACAATGATGTGCCCATCGACAACTTGGGAATATCGAAAAAACATGCCCGAATCGTCAAAAAGCAGGGCCGGTATGTTCTCGAGGATCTTAAAAGCACCAACGGCACCTTGTTGAACGATAAAAAAGTTACCCAGGCGCTCCTAGGCGGTAAGGACGTCATCACAATCGGCAAATACACGCTGTTGGTCGTCTCATCCAACGGTAAAGAAGCCACCCAGGACATCGGGATCGCCACCATCAAGGTCTGATAGGCCGGAAGCGGGTCAACCCGGTCGAGTTTTAGGCGCCGCGCCCAACCACAGAGCTAGTTGTAATAGGCTATCTCCGCGCAAGGCGGCTTAGTGGTCATAGCTTAAGGTGATTGAGGCATTTCTTCAAATTGGCCAAAAAGGACGGCATGGGGGAACGATGGTGAATAGTTGACGTAATCGCCACTTTGATTACAAGCAAGGATTGCTAAACGAATTAAGCACATCGATTTGATTCCGTCTTTTAGAGCCGGGTCATTGCGGGCTCGCAAAACCAGTTTGCTGTCTGCGGACGGTGTTACATTCAGCGCTCTGGCGACACTGGCACCACTGTATCCCATTTGCTCGATTACGACGATGCTGATGGCCGCGCGGCTGCGAGCGACCACCCTTCGCCGGCTCTGGCTTTTTATTTATGTTCCCAAAGCCCCCCACTAAAAGCCTCGTTTATGTCAAAGAGCCTTGCCCCATTGGAAGCGAGACAGCATTCACTTATACACATCCCCCCTGGGGCCGATGTGATCCACGTAAACAATATCCTCTTTATCATCGAACCAATAGATGATCCGGTATTTTCCTGTTCGTAGCCGATGGTAACCGGACCATTCACCGGCCATGTGTTTAACACCTGGCAGATCCAGAGGATTTTGTTCCAGCTGCTTGAGGACGTTTTTGATACGTTGTTTAATGTTTTTGGGAAGGTGTTGGAGGTACCTGGTCGCGTGTCGATGAACGACAACCTTGCTCATCAGATAGAGTCCAGTTCAAAGTAGGTATCCTTATTACCGCTCTCGCGGTCCTTGCGGGCCTCACGGAGCTGTTCGACGGTTTCATTATCCAGATCGAGCCCCAACAGCTCCTCTATTTTTTTGTAATCTTCCAAAAGGATCACAACCTCTTTAGGATTACCGTTCTCATCCACAATGTATCTTTTATTGATGTGCATCATTACAACTCCTTAATTTAGATAGCACTTAGTCTATGGCAAAATTCCTTTTAAATCAAGACGGATAAATTCTCTAAAAACAGCCGATTATTATTAAATAACCTATCACTCCAAAAGCTTAAAACCCCGTTGTTTGGCTATTTTCTCGCCTCTTCGAATGGCATACACAACCCCGGCTACTGTTCTGTTCAG
>JBATHN010000169.1:0-1655 GCA_049666885.1 Desulfobacterales bacterium | reverse complement strand
CGTCGTCAGTTATGCCAACTCGGGCGACGCCCTCGTGGGAGACCGCGACCGGGTGGTGGGTTATGGGGCCGTGGTGTTTCGCAGGGGTACGCCGCGAAGCGGAGAGGCGCCATTTCCTCGAATGCCCAGCAACATCGAGCCCGCACGCCTTTCACCCTCTCAACAGCGGAACCTGCTCAATTTCGCCCGGAAAAGCCTGACCCAATTTATCGAGACCGATACCGTGACCCTGCCGCGGCCCGCCGATCCGCTGCTGTACGCCCGCCAGGGTGCTTTCGTCACGTTGAAGCGGCACGGCGAGCTGCGAGGCTGCATCGGCCACATGGGGGACGACCTGCCGCTCTGCCATGTGGTTGGCCGCATGGCGCTTCAAGCGGCTTTCAACGACCGCCGTTTTCCCCACCTGAAGGACTCGGAACTCGAAGAGATTGACATCGAGATATCGGTGCTGACGCCCTTACGGCCAGTGGACGGTCCGGCCGACATCGTCGTCGGCCGAGACGGCGTGATGTTGCGAAAATCCGATCGCTCGGCGGTGTTTCTGCCCCAGGTGGCGCCAGAGCAGGGATGGAATCGAGATGAAATGCTGGGTCATCTGTGCCGAAAAGCGGGGCTTTCCGAGACGGCGTGGAAGGAGGGCGCCTTCTTTTACACTTTTCAAGCCCAGGTTTTCAGTGAAAGCTTGCTTCAGCCGTGACCCTTCCCCTATTTTCCGTCGGGTTCATTTCGATCATGGGACAGGTCATCCTGCTCCGCGAGTTAAACGTAGCGCTGTACGGGGTGGAGTTGATCTACATCCTGGCCATGGCCGTCTGGCTTCTGTGGTCCGCCGTTGGCGCTATGCTCGGCCCCAGATTCCGGGTCCCTGAGAAATCAACGGTCGGCTGGACTTTTTCTGCTTTTGCCATCGTTTTCATCTTGGATGTCTTGTTCATCCGATATTTTCGGAACCTTGCCGGGGCTTTCGCCGGAACGTTTCTCCCGTTCCCTGTTCAGCTCGCTGCTCTTGGAATCGCCCTTTTGCCGGCCGGTCTCTTGATCGGTCTTTTGTTCCAGTGGTCCGGAAAAATCCTGGTGGCGCAGGGCGGTCGCCTGGCCCGGGCTTACGCTATCGAAAGCATCGGGGGTGTGGTCGGCGGCGGTGGCGCCACCTTCTTTTTCTTTGCCGGAATCCAGAATCTGGCGGCCGCGTGGATCTGCGCCGGTGTGGCCTTAATGACCTGGGTCTGTCTCTGCTTCATTGATGGGCGGCGTCTGGCGATCGGCGCAATGACGATAACCCTCTTAACCACCGGCTTTTTCTTTATCCCTTCGATGGACATCGCGACGACCCGCTGGAACCATCCGGATGTCGTCGCCACGCGGGATTCACCTTATGGCCGGCTGACCCTGACGCGCCAATCGGATCAGTTTGCGCTTTTTGAGAACGATGTACTCAGTTTTGAAACCCAAAGCGTCGATGCCGAATCCCTGGTTCACATGGCGGCGTTGAGCCTGGCGCGCATAGACGCTGCGGCGGTGCTCGGTGGGGGGATGGAAGGCCTGCTTCACGAACTGATCCGGCACCAACCTCAAGCCATCGACTATGTCGAAATCGATCCTGCGCTGATCGATCTGCTTCGGCAGCATCTCCCGGGAGACTGGACCTCCGTGCT
>JBATHN010000168.1:0-4362 GCA_049666885.1 Desulfobacterales bacterium | reverse complement strand
TTTAAGGGATTGGCGTGCAAGTATGTGTCGGACAATCCTTTTTGGGCCACCGGCACAAAGACATCCTTGCCTTCATCGGCCAAAAAGAGACACGCGGCTTTAGCGCCCATGGTTTCAATAGCGCTGGCGACGATCAGGTTTAGCAGTTCTTTATTATCAAGGGTCGTCCCAAATGCCTGGCTGACTTTGCAAAATGTTTTAAAATAGTCGTTTTTCTTCGTCATGGTTTATCTCCTCAATAGTTGACACCGCTAAGTTATACACCATAGTTATAAGCCCAATGACTCATTTCGGTTATTGCGGCGCCGGTACCGACCCGGCTTTAGCCACTTTTTTTTTTGCCGGTTTTCGTCTTGATGATCTCTTTTGGGCTTGGCGTTTGGGTTCTTCATGCTCCCTTTCCTTAAGCCAACCAGCTATCTTAGGTGCGAACTCTTTTTGAAACTTGGAGCTGACATAGATTCCGATGTGGCCCGTTTGCAGGCAGATGTCCTGGGTGTCTTTGCTGCCCACCTTGCTGGTCAACAATTCACAGGCAGCCGGTGGGACCAGGTGGTCATACTGACCGTAAAAATTTAAAAGCGGCATGGTGATTTTTTTAAGATCCACCCGCCGCCCCCCCAGTTCCATTTTGCTCTGAATCAGCAGGTTCTTCTGATAACAATCCTTTATGAACTGCCGAAAAGTTTCACCGGGCACATCCGGACTGTCGAAGATCCATTTTTCCATGCGAACAAAGTTTTCAACAAAGGTTTTGTTGTCCACGTTTTCCAGGAAACCGACGTACTTGTCGATCATCAGTCGGGCAGGGTTTAACAGCAGAAATCCCAGGTTCATGATATCGCCGGGCATGTTCCCGAAGGTTTCGACCATGCGGTCTGCATCCACGTTTTTCATCCAGATGTGCAAAAGCCCCTGATCGGTATCGAAGTTGGTCGGGGTCACGGTGGTCACCAGGTTCTTGATTTTTTCAGGATGCAGCGCCGAATACATCACCGAAAAGGAGCCGCCCATGCAGATGCCCATTAAATTGATTTTGGGCAGGTTATGCTGCTGGCGGATAAAGTCGACGATGTTGTCCATGTATCCGTTCACATGATCATCAATGGTCAGGAATTTGTCCTTGCGGGTCGGATACCCCCAGTCGATCATGTAAAGATCGATCCCATCGTTTAAAAAATTTTGCACGATGCTGCGACCGGGTTGAAGGTCGAGCATGGTCTCGCGGTTGATCAGAGCATAGACCACCAGCAGAGGCGTTTTCATCAATTCACTCTTCGGTAAAACCGGATAATAGTGCTTCAACTTTACCCGGTCTTCCTGGTAAACCACTTCATAGGGCGTGGTGGCAATGGCGGTATCGAGTTCACTCAGCAAAACATCCTTAGCCTTTTGGACCCTATCCGGTGTTTTTTCGGCATCCTCGGCCAACTTGGACAAAATTAAATCCACGGGAATTTTTGCTTCAGCCATAATGTCCTCCTTAACGTTACTGAATCTGAGGTTCTTGGCGGCTGTTTTCCAATGCATGATTTTTTTCGTGTTCGCGCAGACGCTTCTTTAACAAGTAAATCTCCTGGTACAATTCATCCATATCCTTATCGGTGGGAACGGGTAAGGCTTGGAGGAAATCTTTAAGGATCTCATTTTTGGCTGCAACAAAATTTTCAAAGGCACCGAGGGTTGTGTGCATTTTAATGGTATACTCGGGTGACTTTAAAAGGGTCATGTAATGGCCTTCCAGTATTTTTACCCACATCTGATAATACACTTTAGGATTTTCCGGCATCTGGCCCTCATCGGCCATCTCAGCCATCTTTTCCTGCAGGACCTGTAAGGATTTTTCCATGGGCAAAAACAGCATCTGTAGAAATTCAGCCATGGCGGCTTGGAGCAAGGTAAATTGGTCCAGGGCCTTGTTGGCTCTTTCCTGGTATAATCGGGTCAGACCCAACTGGGGCATATACAGCAAACGCCGGAATTCCTTTTCGTATATTTCGCTCCAGACACTCAAGGCATCTTGATCGAGATTATCGAAACTGTATGCTTCCGTGGCTTGGCCGGTTCTCGACAGACGCTCATACCACTGTTGTTGCAGTTTTAAGTAACCGTCCCAGCCGGTCTGGGTCATCTTCGATACGATTTCGGGCAGCACCCGAATCCCCTCAAAAATGGATTGTCCGGTCTCCGGTTCACTCATGGCGGCAGATATTGCCTTCCAAGATCTTAAAGCCGATTCAAAATTTTTTTTTGCCCGACTCCCCTCTTGTTTCATCGAGGTGTCTGTTTTTCCTGAAGCGGCGGACCACATCTCTATCACCGGCCCCCAGAAATCCGTTGCCGTTTTCAACCAGCTCTCCAGAACCGGCTTCGGATCGAAAGATTCTTTTTCCTTCTCATTCATGGTTCACCTCTCTTGAAGCTGTAACCCGCGGGTAAATATTTCACGAATGGTTTATCCTTTCGACCCCAACCGCAGACCGCCGTGGATAAAGAAAACATCACCGGCCAGGGCCTCGTTGCGATAAATATCTCCGACCAGCATCGCCACTTCTTCCGGTTCTACCAGTCGGCCGATGGGCACCTGGGAGACGATGGTTTCCAACGCTTTTTGATTCATACCCTTTACCATGGCCGTGCCCACATATCCGGGCGCCACCGCCACGCAACGAATTTTATCAGCCAACCCGCGGCGAAAGAACTCGGCCGTGATTACTTTGGGCATCACCGACATGGCTGCCTTGGTCGAAGAATAGTTGATCTGGCCGGCCGTACCCAAAGAACCGGTGGATGAGACGAGGCAGATCAATCCCTTGCAGTTGTGGTTGATCATGCGTTCGGCACACTCGCGAACCGTCAGAAATACACCCGTCAAGTTGATGTTGATCACCGCTGCAAAATTCTCCAGAGACATTTTTCGCGTAACCTTACCGGTTTCCCGGTCCGGAGAAACCATCAGGCCGTCTTTGATGATGCCGGCAAAGGGGGCCACCAGGTTGATCTGACCAAATTTTTCGATGGCGGTATCGGCCAGTCTGGCGCAGTCTTCCTCTTTGGTGACATTGCAGAGTACCGTGGCCACATCGCCCTTTAGTTCCTCAGCGGCCTGCTTGAGAGCCGATTCGACCACATCGCCGATGACGACCTTGCCGCCGTTTTCAAGCCAGTACTTTGAAAGCGCCAGGCCAATACCGCTGGCACCACCCGTTATCACAGCTACCGAATCTTTAATTTCCAGCATTAGTTCCTCCTTAATCGGTTTCAATTGATCAATTCTTAGTATAGTGGTTAGCAACATCCAATCATAATTTCAAATAGTAAAAACCAATCTTCTGCGTGGATAAACAGCTCTTTTGTGGTCTATTAATTATTCCCCCTTCTCCAGCGGTTTGAGGATGATCCGGCAATCGGCCACCGTAGCCCCCTTGCCCTCTTCATGGATCATCAGTGGATTGATATCCATTTCGCTGATTTCCGGGTGGTTCAATACCAAATCCGATAAGCAGACCAATGATTTTTCGATCACGACCAGATCCGCCTTTGGACGTCCCCGGAACCCTTCAAAAAGTTTGAAGCCTTTAATTTCATGCATCATCCGGCGGGCTTCATTGCGGCCAATGGGGGCCAGCCGAAAAACCACATCTTCAAACAACTCCACGTAGATGCCCCCCAATCCAAACATGAGCAAAGGCCCGAATATCGGATATCGGTTCATGCCCAGAATCGTTTCGGTGCCGGGTGGGGCCAATTTTTGAACCAAGACCCCCTCGATGACGGCTTTGGGATCGTATTTGGATGCGCGGGTGACAATATCATTGAAGGTTTTTTGAACCGCCTCACGGTTTTTGAGCCCCACCACGACGCCGCCGGCATCGGATTTATGCAGTATTTGTGGGGAGACGATCTTCATCACGACCGGATAGGTGATCTCTTCGGCGATGTCAACGGCTGCACGGTCGTCTTTGGCCAGCCGTGTCGGCAGCACATTAAAACCGTAGCATTGAAGCAGGTCCGTTCCGTCCAATTCACCCAAATGGGTTTTCCCCGCCGCAAGACAGGACTGGATGATCCGATCGGCCCGCTCTCGATCGTGCTGGAACGTCAACGGGGCCAGCTGCTGGCGGCTCACCCACTGGGAGTACTTGTAAAGGGTCCCAAAGGCCTTGGCGGCGTTTTCCGGAAAGCTGAACACCGGATAGCCATGCTGCTGCAGATATTTGACCCCGGCCGAGACGTCGACGATCCCCATGAAGCTGCACAGGATCGGTTTTTGGGAACCCCTGGCCACGCGCACAATCGCTTCGGCGGTGGCCAGCGCGTTGGTCATAGACTGCGGCGTTAAGATCACCAAGGCCCCGTCTA
>JBATHN010000167.1:0-12246 GCA_049666885.1 Desulfobacterales bacterium | reverse complement strand
CAACGGTAGACGGGATCGCCCGACGGTTGCGGCAGAATATAAGGACGAATGTCTTCGGGAATGTCTTCTATTCTCAAGATTTTATGACTTCCATACCGCCCATGAGGGGTCGTAGCGCCTCGGGTATGATCACACTGCCGTCGGCCTGCTGATAATTTTCCAGGATCGCTGCAAGGGTCCGTCCCACCGCAAGCCCGGAACCGTTGAGGGTGTGAACGAGCTCGGTGCCCTTTTTCCCTTTTTGCCGGAAACGGATGTTGGCCCGCCGTGCCTGAAAGCTCTCACAATTTGAACAAGACGAGATCTCGCGGTAGGCGCCTTGACCCGGCATCCAGACCTCGATGTCATAGGTCTTGGCAGCGGAAAACCCAATGTCTCCGGTGCAAAGTGAAACGACTTGATAGGGCAGCCCGAGTCGCTGGAGAATGGTCTCGGCATTGGTCAGCATTTTTTCGAGTTCATCATAGGATACCTCCGGTTGTGTCAATTTCACCATTTCGACCTTGTTGAACTGGTGCTGCCGGATTAATCCTCTGGTGTCCTTACCGTATGAACCGGCCTCGGATCGGAAGCAGGGGGTGACGGCCGTGTAATAAATCGGCAGCCGGGCTTTATCCAGCACTTCTCCCTGGTGCAGGTTGGTAAGCGGTACCTCGGCGGTTGGTATCATGAAGTAGTCCCAGCCCTCGAGCTTGAAAAGATCCTGCTCGAATTTCGGCAGTTGCCCGGTGTTGGTCATACTCTGTCGATTGACGGCGAAAGGCGGCAGGACCTCTGTGTATCCATGCTCGGAGACATGAATGTCTAACATGAAATTGATCAAGGCCCTTTCAAGATGGGCCCCGACGCCGAGGTACAATGGAAAGCGAGCGCCTGTGATCTTGGCGGCACGCTCGAAGTCGAGGATACCGAGTCTGGTCCCTATATCCCAATGGGCTTGAGCGTCATATTCGAAGTGAGGTGGTGTCCCCACCTGTTTGACAAGTGAATTGTCGGCGGCATCCTTGCCGAACGGAACCGAGGCATGCGGGATGTTCGGAATTTCGAGCAGGATCTTGTCGAGCGTTTCTTGGTGTACCGCCAACTCTTGTTCGAGCATTTTTATTTTGGCCGACACTGCGCGCATTTGCTCTACGAGAACATTTGCATCTTCGCCTTCTTTCTTCAAATCGGCAATCTGATCGGACACACGGTTGCGTTGGTGACGGAGTTCTTCGAGTTCGGCCAGAACGCCGCGCCGAAGATCATCGGCCGTTTGGAACGCACTGATATCGAGTTCCGAGTGTCGCGCCTTCAGTGCACGCTTGACATCGGATAAATTCTGCCTGACAAACTTGATTTCCAACATATCGGCCCTATATTAAATGTTGTTTTTTCGGTATGTTCCTGTATTAATGGAGGCCGTTCGCTACTATTTGCATTCGAAATTCTATAATGTAGCAGTAGTTATGAACCGCATGATTGGGCAGGAATGAAAACCGGCTATCCGTTGCCGTCGGACATCCGGCCGCAATTGGCAAAATAAATGGAAACTTCTAACATGAGGTTACAGTTTAGTCAATGATGAATACAGGTTGACGAATTTCGAGGGTGCTTTTTAACCAATGAACTTCCGGTGAGGGAATACCAGTTATGGAAGAAATCCAGAAAACCAAGGCTGATATCAGAAAAGAGATTGCCGCAGCAATCGGCAAACTGTCCGAAGACGAACTGGCTGAAAAAACAAGTTTGATTGAAAACCGCCTTTTTGATTTCGCCAATTTTCTCGAGGCCAAGATTGCCCTGCTGTACATTGAGAATCCAAACGAAGTGAAGTCCGCAGGAATTATCCGGCGCACTTTCGACCAAAACAAGATCGTCGTTCTTCCTCTGGTTAAAACCGACACCAAAAAATTCAAGCTGTTTAAAATTGACGCCTTCGCAAAAGACTTGAAACCTGGTCAAAACGGCATTCTGCAACCGGACCCGGGAAAGTGCCGCACCGTGCCGATCGACTGCATCGATATCGCCATCATACCGGGCGTCGCTTTCGACGAAAAAGGCGGGAGAATTGGATCGGGAGACGGATATTACGACCGGCTCATCCCGCACCTGCCGGTAACAACCCGCAAGGTTGCTCTGGCCCTGGACTATCAAATCATTCCCCAAGTACCAATTGAATCCCACGATAAGCACGTGGATATCATCATTACCGACAAACGCATCATCTACAAAATATGATCCATTGACGCAAACCGTCGAAAATGATAGAAAAAGAACCAGATTTTTGTTTTGAGGCGGCGATGTAAAACACTTATTGCCGTAAGCGACTCCTGAGAGTTTTTACCGGATGGCGTGCATGATAGATAAAGAATCGACAAAATTCGATCGCCAGCGCGAAGAAATGGTCAAACGCCAGATTGAAACCCGTGGTATCACCGATCAGAGAGTCCTAGCGGCTATGCGCAAGGTACCCCGCCATCTATTTGTCAGTGAAGCTTTAAGAGACCAGGCCTACGGTGATTTTCCCCTTCCTATAGGAGACCAGCAGACCATCTCGCAACCGTACATCGTTGCCGAAATGACGCAGGCGCTTCAGCTTTCTGAAAACGACCGGGTGCTCGAAATCGGGACCGGATCGGGTTACCAGGCCGCCATCTTGGCGGAAATCGTCTATCGGGTCTACACCATCGAGCGCATCCATTCACTTCTAATAAAAGCCCGTCGGATTTTCGACCACCTCCGATATCACAACATTATCACCCGCTTCGGAGACGGTACGGTCGGCTGGCTGGAAGAAAGTCCGTTCGACGCCATCATCGTCACCGCCGGTGCCCCGCGCATTCCCGATTCTTTGATCGACCAGTTGGCCGAAAATGGACGAATGGTGGTTCCGGTCGGCGATCAGCACTCACAGGAATTGGTTAAAACATTAAAAAACCAAGACGGAATTCATCGCAGCAATCTCGGTGGCTGTCGCTTTGTCAAACTGGTCGGCGAAAAAGGTTGGAGCGACCGCTGAATGTTGCGCAAACTCTACGACTGGGTCCTGCATTGGGCCGAAACCCCCTACGGTTCATGGGCGCTTTTCCTGCTCGCTTTCAGCGAGTCTTCCTTTTTTCCGATTCCACCGGATGTCCTGTTGATTGCCCTCGCTGTTGCGATTCCTCGCAAGTCACTAAAATTCGCCCTTATTTCATCAATCGGCTCGGTTCTCGGCGGCTGTTTCGGCTATTTGATCGGTTGGCAGTTCATGCAGGGAATCGGAGAAAAAATCATCGCTTTTTATGGTCTGACCGACAAGGTCGACTATATCGGCACCCTCTACCGAACATACGACGCTTGGGCAATCGGTATTGCCGGATTTACACCTATTCCTTATAAAGTGTTCACCATTGCCGCCGGCATGTTCAAAATCAATTTTATGGTTTTTTTTCTTGCTTCGCTTGTGTCCCGCTCGGCCCGCTTCTTTCTTGTCGGCGGGTTGATCTATATTTTCGGATCCCGCATCCAGAGTTTTATCGACAAATATTTTAACATCCTGGCTGTTGCCTTTACGGTTTTTTTGATCGCCGGATTCATCGTCCTGAAGCGCTTTTTCTAAGTGGTCCTGTTCGTAAATACGGTGACGCACTGAGATGACAGAGGCGCCCGCAGCGCAAGGCGCGAGAAGCGAGCATACCAAGCGTATGCGAGCGCCGAGCAACGCGGCGCGGCGGGATGCATCGGTCATTGAATGCCACCGTATTTACGAATAGGACCACAAACCAGTCTCCGTCCACGAATCAACGGCGCCCGCAAGGATGTTTCCGATCCAGAAATAAGCCATTTTCCGCGAGTACAAGGAAATCACGCGAAAGACTTAACAGGTCAGCGGCACTTCCCGGAAGCTCACTCTCGTGCACCACAAAAGCAGATCCGCAAACCTTTCGCATCTTTGGTGACACCTTCGGTGTGCTTAACGCCGATATCTTAATGAGTATTTTGTTTTATGGGAAGGCCGCCCATGAGGTCCGTTTTGGCCGCGTCTTGCACAAGGTAGGTTACGAAAGCCTGGGTCGGTGGGGAAAGGCTGCGGTGTTTATGGCGGGTCAAATAAAAATGTCGCTTGAGATCCAGATCTTCGATCCGCAGAGCTTTGAGCGATCCGGCTTGTAACTGTTCGATGATATCAATCGGGGCAGAGAGAGGAAGACCGAAAGGCATTGAACGACGTCGGATTCGCCGTCAAGAACCATCCTTCTTTTGCCCAAATTTTATTTTAAGTTTTTTGAGCACGTTCGGCGGCACCATGCCTTCGATATTGCCTCCGAACCGGGCCGCTTCCTTGATAATGGAGGAACTGGTAAAAATCCAGCGCAGTCCGGTCATCAAAAAAACTGTCTGGATTTCACGGTCGAGGCGGCGGTTCATAAGGGCCATCTGGAACTCATACTCGAAATCCGAAACGGCCCGCATGCCGCGCAGAATGGCTTGGGCTTTGCGTTTGGCTGCATAGTCCACCAAAAGACCGTCGTATCGATCGATTTCGATGTGCGATAGACTCTTCATGCTCTCCCGAAGCATGCCCAACCGTTCTTCCACTGAAAAAAGGGTTTCTTTTCCGGGGTTGTACAAAATGGTGACGATGATCTTATCGAACAGTTTCAATCCCCGCTTGACGATGTCCAGGTGACCGTTGGTAACAGGATCGAAAGACCCCGGATATATCGCAACTCTCGCCATAGCCTTCATCCGCCACTTGTTGAGTTAGTGCCCAACCACCGCTGCATAAAGAGCACGGATCAGTTTCCGATCCAGAAGTGTGAAATTTTCTGCAAGTTCAAGGAAATCAAGAAATTGCGCGGAAACCTACACGCGTGGGCCGCACAATTGATTTTGCAGACCCGTCACCTCTCCGACCCGCTCTTGGTTACGTCTCCAGCATGATTTTCGCCGCGATTGCAGAAAAGAACCATTTGCCGGCAGCAATACAAAGGTGCCGGAGCGGCTGGTTGTGGTAGGGCGTTCATAGCACACATTCTAAAAATGAAACAAGGGTTTTTCCGTAACGTCTCTGGTCGTGAAGTAAAAAGCCCTTCAGGTCAAGCGGAAGCGGCTCGCGCGAAGAGTGTTCGAGAATCAGGCAGTGGCCGGGTGCCAGGATAGGGTTGCGCCGGAGTAAATTAAGGCCTTTGCAGACAAAACCCCGGTCATAAGGCGGGTCCATGAAAACGAGATCGAACCGTGGCTGAGGCATTGGAATTCTGCCGAGACCGCGGGTAATATCACTGAGGATGACCCGTGCCCGATCCAGGAACCGGCACATCTCCAGATTTTGATAGATGACAGTTACCGCCGCACGACTGTTGTCGATGAAAACGGCCGCACGTGCATGGCGGCTCAGTGCTTCAATGCCGAATGCGCCGGTACCGGCAAACAGGTCCAGCACCACGGCATTCGGCACCCGCGCAGCGATGATACTGAAGATCGACTCCCGCAGTCGGTCGGCTGTCGGCCGAATCTCATAGCCGCTCAAAGAAGCCAGATTTTTTCCTCTCAGGCTTCCGCCAATAATGCGCAAATGAATATTTTCCTTAACCGACAAGAAACAGGGTTACTTGATGATCTCTTTTATTTTCTTATGCAGATAACTGCGCCCGACGCCGAGTATTTCAGCGGTCCTGGTTATATTGTTTTTGTTTTCATCGAGCTTCTTTTGGATGTATTCTCTTTCAAAGACTTTCTTGGCTTCCTTCAAGTTATCAATGGCCAGCAGTTCGGATTCACTGAGAACGGGGTCGGGGCCGGCTGCAGGGTTATAAGGTTCAGGTAAGTCTCCGATGTCGATGATTTCTTTTTCAACCATTATAGTCAGGCGTTCCACCAAATTTTTCAATTCGCGAACGTTTCCCGGCCAGGCGTAATAGCGAAGCAGATCGAGCGCACCGGGAGTCATCTTCTTTTTTTCCTTTTGAGTTTGCTTCGCAAATTCATCGAAGAAGATGTCAACCAGAAGTGGTATATCCTCGATTCGGCTCCGCAGTGCCGGCACCTCGATCGGCACGACTTTCAGGCGATAGAACAAATCCTCCCTGAATGTTCCTTCTTCAATTTCTTTTTCGAGTTCTTTGTTGGTGGCGGCAATGACGCGGACATCCACGGTGATGGTGCGGTTGCCTCCCAATCGGTTGAACTTCTGTTCCTCGAGCACGCGTAGCATTTTTGACTGTGTTTTCAAGCTCATGTCGCCGATTTCATCCAGAAATATGGTCCCACCGTTTGCCAATTCAAATTTTCCTCTTTTTTTCACGGTGGCACCCGGAAAGGCACCCTTTTCATGTCCGAATAGTTCACTTTCGATCAGTTCTTCCGGGATGGCGGCACAGTTGACGGTAATCAAGGGTTGGTCGACACGCCGACTGAGCTGATGGACAGTGCGGGCCACGAGTTCTTTACCCGTTCCATTTTCGCCCTTTATCAGGATCCAGGTATCCGTCGGGGCAGCCACGGCGACCTGTTTTTTAAGTAACTGTATCGGCGGACTGTTTCCGCTGATGGAATTCTTCTCGATCATTTTCTTTCGCAAATAGCGGTTCTCTTCTTCGAGTCGGCGAAAATTCAAGGCGTTGTTGATCGCAAGAATGATCTTGTCGATGGAGAGCGGCTTTTCGATCAGGTCGTATGCACCCATTTTAGTGGCCTTCACGGCCGTTTCGATCGTCCCGTGTCCAGTGATAATGATCACCTGAATGAAGGGGTTGTTCTTTTTGATTTCCTGCAAGGTGTCGATGCCGTCTAGGCCGGGCATCCAGATATCGAGGAGCACAAGGTCGGGTGAATCGCTTTCAATTGTTTTAAGGGCCTCGTAGCCGTTGGATGCGGTGCGTACGTCGAAGCCCTCGTCTATTAGAAGCCCTGCCAAGGACTGCAGGATCGAAGGTTCGTCATCAACGATCAAGATGGAAGGATTCATTCTCTGACTCCTCGAAGAAGTTATCTGGCGATGAATTCTAACCGCTGCCGCTAATCCAAACCGGACCTATTACCGGTTAGACCGGCAGTTCGATAACGAATTTGGCCCCTGTGGGCTGATGATCCTGGACGCTGATGACGCCGTTGTGGTCGCCGACAATCGTGCTGACGATCGTCAGGCCCAGCCCCATACCGGCCTTTTTGGTGGAAAAATTGGGTTCGAACAACCGGGTCTTGTCGGCATCCGAGATACCGGGCCCGTTGTCGCCCACTTCGATGCGAACACGATTTAAAATTGAATCATGGGTCAATGTGATCTCAATTTCACCCCGGCCCTTGATGGCCGCAATAGCGTTTTCCAGAAGATTGATCATGGCCTGCTTGATCTGTTTACGGTCCAGGTTCATGATCGGAATGGCGTCGGCCAACCCGGTTTCGAAGCGGATGTCAGGGTGCCCATCTTTGTAGAGGGCAACGGTTTCCTCTATGATGGGCATCAGTTCGCAAGGTTTGAGATCAACACTCGGAAATTTGGCAAATGCTGAAAACTCGTTGACCAGGTTGCGAATCAATTCCACGTGATCGATGATCATTCGAATGCATTCGTCAAAAACAGGGTCTTCGTGATCTTTGGCGAATTTTCGTTTGAGCCGTTGGGCCGAAAGGGTGATCGGTGTCAGCGGATTTTTAACTTCATGCGCGATTCGGCGGGCCACCTCGCGCCAGGCTGCCATCCGCTGCGCTCTTTCCATCTCAGTGAGATCATCAAACACCATCACAATGCCCATGGGGCTGCCAGCATCGTCCTTGAGTGCATTAACGTTGGTCAAAAAGCTGCGCGGCCGGCCATCGATGATCAACCGCAGAGGCAGCTGAAGGGCATCGTTTTTTGAGAGCGACAAGCTGTCCATGATTTCACGGGCCAGACTTCGGAACTGGCCGTCCAGTAAGTGTTCATAACTGTGGTTAAGAACGTCGTCGATTCTGAGACCCAGCATTTGAGCCGCCGAGGTGTTGATCGTCTTGATGACGCCGCCGGCATCGAGCGTAATGACGCCGGCAGAAACATTTTTCAAAACGATTTCCATGTACTGCCGCTTCTCCTCGATTTCAATGTTCTGCTGTTTGAGCATGCGGGCGGAGAGCTCCAGTTGCTCACGGCTAATGCGCAAATCTCGGGTCATTTTGTTGAAGGATTCGACCAGGCTTCCGATCTCATCGTCCGCAACCCGTTCGATCGTAAAACCCAACTCACCCTCGGCTACCCGACGGGTACCTTCGGCCAACTCTTTTATGGGTATACTGATGGAGCGGGCAAGATAAAATCCGAACCAGATGGCACAAAAAAGAACCAAAAGGGCGACAATGGATAGAACAATGTAATAGGTGTTTTGAATCGGTTTTTTGAGCAGTTTTATCTGCTGATATTCTTCGAACCCGCGCGTAATCGACTTCATGCTCTGAGAGATGTCCGGCACCAGCAAGATAGACAGGCCCAGATATCCTTTGACCTGCTCGCGCGGGACTCCAAAAGGAATCGTTCCCATGGTCCGGATCAACTCCCCTTTTGAAAGGTATTCCGAAAAGGTCCAAATACTCTCCGGAACAATGTCCTCCAAGAGTTTGTCGGTCGGTATGACGCCGAAAGCCGTATTTTCAAGCGCCTCGGAAAGTGAAAACGTCAGACGCTTGGCATTGACGTCGTAAACCTCGACCGCCGCAATATTGAACTCGCGTTGGACGACCCGGGTGTAACGGGAAAGCGCATCGATATTTTGGGGAATTAATAGGTCTTTCTTGTCAATCTGGTAGGCCGCCCGTTCGATAAAGAACCGACAGTTGGTCTCGGCCTGTTTGTAGACACTGCGGCCGACCGTCAGAGAGTTTTCCAGCGCCTGTTCCACCGGAACGTTGAACCAGAATTCTAGGCTGGTGGTGATGAAGTTGATTGAAAAGAAAAAAAGGACAATCGTCGGCAGGAGCGTGAGCGCAATGAAGGCAACGGTCAAACGTGTGCGCAGCCTGGCCCCCATAACATTGCGCTTGCGTTCATAGAGAAGCTTGACCAGATTGCGGAATACCAAGAAAATCAGCAGGATCAGCAGAAGAAGATTGATGTTGATGAGAATGAACATCAGGATGGTATTTGATACAGGTATGTCGGATCCGAAGTGAATGACGCGGAACTCGGCCAACGTCAGAAAGGCGACAACAATGGTGATGACAACGATCAGCACACCTTCGCGTTTGCGTCGCTTCCTATCGGCCTGGGCCGGTGTCAATGAAAGTGTCCTGTTGGTTCTGCTGGTGTCATCCATGGTAAAAAGGGGAGCATTCGTACAAATTGTGCAGGAGGCCGGTCTCCGAGATCATCTTGAGCTAGTGCTCATCCGCGGTTTCATAAAGTACACTGATAAGTTTCCGATCCAGAAATGTGCAATTTTTCGCAAGTTCAAGGAAATCAAGGAATTGCGCGGAGGCATACTTCTGTATGCCGCACAAGCGATTCTGCCGATTGACACCGAAATTGCGGAAAAGGGCCATTTATGGACGGAAACGAGCTAATAGATGAAATCGATCGTATACCAATCGGTTTCGACATCCCAAAGTGAAAAGAGAATGTAGTGGAGATAGAGCGGCAAGGTCAGCTTGCTGACCTCGGCCATTGTCCGAATTTGATACTGTCGGCCTTTTTCCAGTTCCTTCAATGGATACACGCTCAGGGCCTCTACTTCACTCATCCATTGCTGTGCCTGCGAAAAAGAATGGGTGATAGCCAGCGCACCTTCTTTCCACGATCGTTTGACGGTGAATTCCTTCTTCAGGTTGTCGTATTTGATCGTGTGGATCAATTCGATATCGGCGATATTTTTATCGACCCACCAGTTGCGGACGCGGTAGAGACTGATGTAAAAAACAAACGTTGCCGCAACACCGCTGAGGATAGCCTCTTTGAGTTTATCGGTAAAGGCGCCTTCGAGAGTGAGGAACAAAAGGAGATCGTCACGCGTGTTTGATACGGTCATGTGCGTTAACCGGGCGTCCTCGGCAGCCACCGGTCCAACTTCATGCCATAGCAGGCAGACCAATAAGATGAATATAATGCCGGCGTTGCGGCCCATAGAATATCCCATATTGTAAACTACAACTCGGACCGTGAGGGCACATAAGCGCCTTCTCAGAATCGAAGTTGGCAATAATTCTTGAAATATAACGGAAACCTATTTATATTGCAACAGACTTTGGTTCTTCAACCCGAGGCGGAATGGGCACGGGAACCCTGCGGGTTTCCCAGGATTCCTTGCAAGAAAAGAATTTTTCAAGGAAGGCGTGGTTGAAGGCATGACCGGACTTGATGACGACCAGATGCCCAAGGATCGGCATGCCCAACAGAGAGAAATCTCCAAGACAATCCAGGACCTTGTGGCGTACGAATTCATCTGGAAACCGCAAGCCACCAGGGTTGACGACGCGGTCCCTGTCAATGACCACCGCGTTGTCGAGGGAGCCGCCTAATGCCAGTCCATAGCGTTTCATATACTCAACTTCATGCAGGAATCCAAAGGTCCGGGCCCTGCTGATGTCGGTGGCAAAAACCTTGTCGGTGACATCGATGTCCAGAGATTGGCGACCGATCAGTGGGTGATCGAAATCGATGGTGCAGGATATTCTGAAAACATCCGACGGGTAGGCGGTAACGGATTTGTCACCGTCGATCAGTTCGATAGGCTCTCTGAGCACAAAAAAGTGACGCGGAACGCCTTGGTTTTCAATTCCGGATTTGGTGATCTGTTCGGTGAACGGACCGGCGCTTCCGTCCATCACCGGGACCTCATAAGCGTCCAGTTCGATCAGGGCATTGTCGATGAAAAGACCGGAAAAGGTAGCCATCAGGTGTTCTATTGTGGATACGATACAACCGTCACTGCCGATTACCGTTGCCAAGCTGGTGTCCACGACGCGGTTGAACTGGGCTGTGACTCCGGGAGTTCCGGGCAGATCCACCCTTACAAAACGTATTCCATGGTTAATGGGTGCCGGTTTAATCGTTAGATTGACCGTTTTTCCTGAGTGCAGCCCAATTCCTCTAAACCGAACTGGCTTTCGCAGGGTTCTCTGGTTGACGTGCATGTAGTCTGGATCCTTCCCTGAACTAATCATTGGATTGTCGGCACAAATGTGTTTTTTTCCATATTTTTTTGAAAAAGACAATTAAAAACCAAAATTCTCCAATAAAACAGGTCGGTTTTTGTAACGGAACATGAGATAAGAATGCGGGGACGTTCCGGCCGAAGACCATAGAATAGACCTCGAGATGAAACCCCACTTTAGAGGTGTATTTTTCGTGAAACCCTTAACTGGGGCTTTCTTTATCTTATAGCAACGCTTACATTGGTTGTCAAGATTCGAGCAGATTGGCTCTGGAACGAAAGTCCCCTCTTCGCGGCTTGCTTCCGGTCTCCTTTAGCGCTGTTAACCATTGCTCAAAATACAGCAGTGTGGTAAGCGCCGTGTGGGTATTCGCGTCGGATGCATGTTCATTTCGAGAAGCGAGATTAAAATTATAGTTAATCTTTCCGAAAGCTTGGTTTTAGAAGCCCGGGATCGCTGGCGAGGACAAGGCGTCAGCTGAAAAAAAAAGAGGCTGATTCGATCGTGGGGGAGCATCGTGAAAAAGCCGACCTTCCCACCGGCGGCGGGTCCTTTCAGGGTTTACGAAAAAATAAGTTTGCAATTTTGGGCGTTGAGGCGCCCGGCCGTCAAGGCGTGAAAACGCAGGAATAGTTAGATATTACGAGTTTTCGCAACGCAGCCGGACGAGAGGCATCGGCGTCTAAAATATGACGTTATTTTTGAGTGAGCCCTAAGTGTCAAACGGGGTTTTAAAACCACTCCTTCGCAAAGGGTGAGGACATGTTGGCCCGGGTTTTGAGCAGTGCCGTGATCGGCATTGACGCCTATCTCGTTGAAGTCGAGGTTGATATCGCTCGCGGCCTGCCGACCTTCGCCATTGTCGGATTGCCGGAGGCCTCGGTCAAGGAAAGCAAGGAGCGCGTCAAGTCTGCCATCAACAACTCCGGCTACAGCTTCCCTGACGATCGTATCACCGTCAACCTCGCCCCGGCCAGCATCAAAAAAGAGGGCACCGGTTTTGACCTGCCCATCGCTCTGGGAATTCTCGCCGCTACCGGCATCGTGCCCAAATCCATCACCGCTGAATATCTTGTGCTGGGAGAGCTGTCGCTGGACGGGCGTATCAAACCGGTCAACGGATCGCTGCCTATGGCGCTGGCGGCCAAAAGTGCCGGATAC